>DASRYP010000328.1:0-2039 GCA_035687165.1 Actinoplanes sp.
GGCCCGACCCTGGCCGGCGAGTTCGGCGCCGGCATCGCCGTGCTGCAACGCCTCGACGAACAGCGCCTGACCGCGACCGATCACCGAGGCGAGCTGGTGATCCTGGCCCTCGGCGCCGACGGCGCGCTCTCGACCTGACCCCTATTCGAAGCGGGCCGGGTCGCCCGCGCCGACCCGCAGGACCTCCGGCTCGCTGCCGGACAGATCGACCACGGTCGTCGGCACGATCCCGCAGTCGCCCGAGTCGACCACCGCGTCGAGAACGTGGTCCAGGGTCTCCTTGATCTCCCAGCCCATCGTCATCGGCTCGTCCTGGCCGGGCAGCAGCAGCGTGCTCGAGACCAGCGGCTCACCCAGCTCGGCCAGGATCGCCTGCGCCACCACGTGGTCCGGGATGCGCGCGCCGACCGTCTTCTTCTTCGGGTGCAGCAGGCGGCGCGGCACCTCCCTGGTGGCCGGCAGGATGAACGTGTAAGGCCCCGGGGTCGCCGACTTGACCAGCCGGAACGCCGCGTTGTCGATCTGCACGAACTGGCCGAGCTGGGCGAAGTCGCGGCACATCAGCGTGAAGTGGTGCCGGTCGTCGAGGTGCCGGATCTCGCGGATCCGGTCGAGCCCCTCCTTGTTGCCCATCCGGCAGCCGAGCGCGAAGCACGAGTCGGTCGGGTACGCGATCAGCCCGTCCGCCCGGACGATCTCCACCACCTGCCGGATCGAGCGGGCCTGCGGATTGTCCGGATGAACGTCGAAATACTTCGCCACCAGGAAATTCTAGTGTTCACCCCGGGACGGCCGCGGACGACTGTCGGCGAAGCCGTCGGCCGCCCGGCCAACTCGCGGTACGTGGGTTTGCGCGTCATCCGAAACGGGACGGTGGCCGTGCGTCCGGCCGTGCCATGCTCCGCCCATGCCCGTACCCGTGAATCTCGACGCCCTGCTCGACGAGCCCTTTCGGAACACCCCGCTCACCGAACTGGTCAACGCCCCCGTCGCCGCCCTCTCCGGCGTCAGCGACGAGGAGGCCGAGGGTCTGCGTCTCGTCTTCGGCATCACCACCATCGGGGACCTGGCCGCCAACGACTTCGTCCGGGCCGCCGTGGCCATCGCTCTTCTCGCGGAGTCGGCCGGGCCTAGCGCACCCCTCCCATGAGCCGCTTCAGCATCGGTGTCAGGGCGAACAGGATGCCGCCCAGCACGATCGCGACCACGCCCAGGATGCCGAAGTAGGGGACCTCGCGGTCCTCGCGGTAATAACCGGCCAGCGTTCCGGACAGTGCGGTCCCGAGCGCGACCGACAGGAAGAAAAGGGCGACCATCTGCGTACGGAACGCCTCGGGGGCCAGCTTCGTCGTCAGCGACAGCCCGACGGGGGAGAGCAACAGTTCGGCCAGCGTGAAGACGAGCAGGATGCCGGCGAGTCCGACCAGCGGCACCCGGGCCGTCCCGGCGAACGGGATGAACAGCAGGTACGCCACGCCCATGATCGCCGTACCGAGGGCGAACTTCACCGGGGTCGACGGCTGCCGGTCGCCGAGCCGGGTCCACATCGCGGCGAACGCGCCGGCCAGGATGATGATGAAGACCGGGTTGATCGACTGGACCCACGAGACCGGGAACTCCCAGCCGCCCAGGTCACGGTCGAGGCGCTTGTCGGAGTAGATGGTGATCACCGTGAACTGCTGCTGGTAGAGCGACCAGAAGGCGGCGCTCGCGATGAACATCGGGATGAAGGCCAGCACCCGCCGCCGCTCGACCACGGTGATGCGGTGGCTCGAGAGGATCACCACGAAGTAGGCGACCGCGGCCAGGATGCTCAGCGTCACCACGATGTCGGAGAGCCAGTCGGCGCGGATCACTCCGGTCCGGGCCAGCACGGCGATCAGCGCCACGACCAGGGCCGCGAGGCCGAAGACCAGCGGGCGGCGGCCGGCGGGCAGCGGGTTGGCGACCTTGTTCGCGTTGGCCGGCAGGTTCTTGCGGGTGAGGGCGTACTGGGTCAGGCCGATCGCCATGCCCACCGCGGCCAGGCCGAAGCCGTA
>DASRYP010000329.1:0-6687 GCA_035687165.1 Actinoplanes sp.
GCGTGGCACCGTCCGGGCGATGTCCCCGATCGAGTGCGGCTTCGCCTATCGCGCGAGCGTCTTCAAGCACAACGACCGCTTCGTGGTTCTCGAGGTCGACTTCCGGCTGGCCCGGTCGTCCGAGTCGGCGCCGATCCGGTACGCCGAGCTGGCCCGCGACCTCGGCGTCGAAGCGGGCGTCCGGGTCCCGTTGCCGCACGCCCGCGACACCGTCCGCAAGCTGCGCGAGCAGAAGGGGATGGTGCTCGACCCGGACGATCGCGACACCTGGTCGGTCGGCTCGTTCTTCACCAACCCGGTGGTGTCCGCGGACGAGTGGGCCGCGCTCGGGCTCGACGCGCCGCACTGGCCCGGCGACGACGGCAGGGTGAAGATCCCGGCTGCCTGGCTGATCGAGCGGGCCGGGTTCGCCAAGGGCTTCGCCGGTGACGGGGTGGCCATCTCGAGCAAGCACACGCTCGCGCTGACCAACCGCGGCACCGGCACCACCGAGGCGCTGCTCGACCTGGCTCGCACGGTACGCGACGGCGTACGCGAGCGATTCGGCGTCGACCTGCGTCCCGAGCCCGTGCTGATCAACTGCGCGCTCTAGTCCCAGCCGAAGACCTGGGTGTAATAGGGGACGCCGTTGGCGCCGTAGACGACACCGGTGCCGATCGACTTGACCTCGCAGTTGAGCATGTTGGCGCGGTGCCCGGGGCTGGCCATCCAGGCCCGGACCACGTCGGTAGCGTTGCGGTAGCCCCAGGCGATGTTCTCGCCCGACGGCTGGGCGTAACCGGCCAGGTGCGACCGGCGTACGAAGTTGGTGCCATCGTTCCAGACGTGACTGAACTGGCCGGTTCGGGCCATGTAGACGCTCTGGCGCACGGAGGCGATGGTCAGGTCGTGGTCGACGGCGAGCAGCCGCCGGCAGCCGTTGGCCGCCCGCTGCTGGTTGGTCATGGTGACGACCTGGGACATCAGCACCCGTGGCGAGACCGCCGTCTGCATGATGGCCGGTGGCATAGGTGGAACCAGTACGGCGGCTTGCGCCGGGGCGGCCACGGCGAGCAGAGCGGCCGGGGTTGTCAGGAGCAGAACCAGACGTCGGACCACCTGGTGCAGCACAATGACCTCCTGGAGATCGCTGGGCCTAGTCGCCCGCTAGAGACATAGGACAGGTTTTCTAGCCGTACATCCCATCTTTGGTAAAAACCGAAATATATGGACGAAAGCCTGTCATGCTGAGGGGCTGGCCGCGCACCGGACTCCACGGGGCTGGCGGTGATCGTTCGGACCGCGCCCCGAGGCCGAATAGCTCGCTAGTCTGCAACTGTCCGTAAATAGACCGTGACATCACGCTATCGTGGCTTTGCGCGGTTGATTCCGCCGCCGGTGATCGCGTGAGCGCCGCCGGTCACATGACGAAGGCCTCTCCCCTGGCGCCGCTGGCGCACAGGTCGAGCGGTCGCGTCCGGACACGATGGCGAACGAGGGGTGGGGCATGGTGAGCACGGGATGAGTCGCCTACTCGTCGTCGAGGACGATCCGGACATCGCCCTCGCCCTGCGACTGTTGTTCAGCCGTGCGGGGTACGAGGTCGCGCACGCCGGCGACGGCCGGAGCGGTCTCAAGGAGGCGTACGCCGAGCATCCCGATCTGGTGGTGCTCGACGTCGGGCTGCCCGAGATGGACGGCTGGCAGGTGCTGGAACGCCTGCGTGACGTCTCCGACGTGCCGGTGCTGGTGCTGACCGCGCACGGCCAGGAAGCCGAGAAGGTGCGCGGACTGCGCGGAGGCGCCGACGACTACCTCACCAAGCCGTTCGCGAACAACGAGTTGCTCGCTCGGGTCGAGGCGCTGCTGCGCCGCTCGTCGAGCGGGCAGAACCAGTGGGCCAGTCAGGTCTACGACGACGGACTGGTACATCTCGACCCGACCAAACGACGGGTCTACGTCAAGGGCGAGGAGAAGCGCCTGACGCCAACCGAGTTCCGGCTGCTCAACGCACTGGTGCGACACGCCGGCGCGGTGCTCAGTCCCAACCAGTTGCTGACCCAGGCCTGGGACGACCCGACCGGCATCGGCCAGGAGCGGGTCAAGTTCGCCGTCCTGCGTCTGCGTCGCAAGCTCGGCTGGTCCGACCCAGACGACTCACCCATCGAATCCGTACGCGGATTCGGCTACCGCTACCGCCGGCCCGGCGGAGAGGCCTGATTTCCCTTCGGTTGTGGTCCGGGTGTCCTCAGGTGATCGAAGTCAAGGTCGATGAGGTCATGGGAACGCCGAGCAGGAGGTAACGAGCGTGGAAGACCTTGGCGAGATCGTTGGCGAATTCCTCCTGGAGAGCCATGAGAACCTGGACCAGATCGACCGCGACCTGGTGGCGCTCGAACAAGAGCCCAACTCGCGCGATCTGATCTCCCGTATCTTCCGGGCGATCCACACCATCAAGGGCACTAGTGGCTTTCTGGCGTTCGGCCGCCTCGAGAAGCTCGCCCACGCGGGCGAGTCCCTTCTCTCCAAGCTGCGGGACGGCGTCCAGCCGGTGACTCCGGCGACGATCACCACGCTGCTCTCCGCGATCGACGGGGTTCGCTCCCTGCTCGCCGCGATCGAGGAGAACGGCAACGAGGGCAACATCGACATCGACCGGATCATCGTGCAGGTCAACGCTCAGATGAAGCCCGGCGACCAGGAAGGTGCGCAAGCGCCCGCCGCGCCCGCGGCCGAGACCCCGGAGCCACTCACGGAGACGCCGGCGCGGGCCGCTCCCGACCCGGTGGAGAACCAGCGCCGCCCGATCGGCGAGATCCTGGTCGAGACTGGCGGCGCGCAGCCGCAGGACGTCGGCTCGGCCCTCCAGCAACAGATCGAGGGCGACGAGCGCAAACTCGGCACGATCCTGCTCGACGAGGGCAAGGCCCAGCCCGCCGCGGTCAGCGAGGCGCTACAGGCGCAGACGCCCAAGCGGAGCATCGCCGACAGCGCCATCCGGGTCGACGTGGACCTGCTCGACACGCTGCTGAACATGGTCGGTGAGCTGGTGCTCGCCCGCAACCAGCTGGTCCGGGGCGTGATGGAGATCGGCGACGCGACCCTCGTGCGCAGCGCCCAGCGGCTCGGCATGATCACCAGTGAGCTGCAAGAGGGCATCATGAAGACCCGGATGCAGCCCATCGAGCACATCTGGTCCAAGCTGCCCCGAGTCGTCCGGGACCTGAGCAACTCCATGGACAAGAAGGTCCAGCTCGTCATGGAGGGCAAGGAGACCGAGCTCGACCGCAGCCTGCTCGAGGCGGTCAAGGATCCCCTGACCCACCTGGTCCGCAACGCCGTCGACCACGGCATCGAGGAGCCGGATCGCCGGATCGCGGCCGGCAAGGGACCTGAGGGCACGCTCACCCTGCGCGCCTACCACGAGGGCGGCCACGTGGCGGTCGAGGTCGCCGACGACGGCGCCGGCCTGGACGTGGACCGGATCGCGCAGAAGGCGGTCGAGAAAGGCCTGCTCCGCGCCGATCAGATCCCGAACATGGACCGACGCGACATCATGGCGATGGTCTTCCAGCCGGGCTTCTCCACCGCGGCCAAGGTCACCAACGTCTCCGGCCGCGGTGTCGGCATGGACGTCGTCAAGACCAACATCGAGAACATCGGTGGCGCGGTCAGCGTCGACTCGAAGGCCGGCGAGGGTACGGTCTGGCGGCTCACCATCCCGCTGACGCTCGCGATCATCCAGGCCCTCACCGTCGACTGCGGCGATCAGCGCTACGTGGTCCCGCAGGTCGCGGTCCTCGAACTGGTCTTCATCGACGGGCAGTCCACCAAGATCGAGTACGCCTCGGGGGCGCCCGTCTATCGCCTGCGGGGCAAGCTGCTCCCGCTGGTGCGCCTCGACCGTGCGCTCGGCCTCGAGGTCAGCGGCGACCAGGGCGTCTACATCATGGTGCTGCAGGCCGACGGACGGCGGTTCGGTCTGGTCGTCGACCGGGTGCTGAACACCGAAGAGGTCGTGGTCAAGGCCCTCAACAGCAGATTCAAGGACATCGGGCTGTACGCCGGGGCGACCATCCTGGGCGACGGCAAGGTGGGACTGATCCTCGACATCTCGTCACTGGCCCGCCGCAGTCACCTCGCCATCGACGCCGAGCGCGGCAAGATGGCGTCCACCTCACGATCGGGCCTGGCCGAGGGCACCGGTGAACGACTGCTGGTCACCGCCGTCGGCGAACGCCGGGTCGCGATCCCGCTCGACACCGTGACTCGGTTGGAGGAGTTCCCGCGCGACCGGATCGAGCACGCCGGCTCCCGCGAGGTCGTGCAGTACCGCGGGCAGATCCTGCCCCTGGTGCGGTTGTCACACCTGCTCGGGGCGTACGGCGAGGAACCGGAGGGCGACACCGTGTCGGTGGTCGTCTACAGCGAGGGGGCCCGCAGCGTGGCCCTGGTGGTCGACCGGATCGTGGACATCGCCGAGAACTCGAGGACGGCCCGCCGAGACGCCGAGGAGGACGGGCTGGTCGGCACGGCGGTCATCCAGCAGCGCGTGACCGAGTTGCTGGACGTGCGCCGGGCGATCCTCGCGGCCGACCCGAACTTCTACGCCGACCTGGAGACCGACCAGTTGCTGGTGGAGGCCTGAGATGCCGAGCCGACAGTTCGCCACGTTCGAGGTGGCCAACCAGCTCTTCGGGGTCGAGGTGCACACCGTGCAGGAGGTGCTCTCGTACAACGAGTACACCCCCGTGCCGCTCGCGCCGCCGGCCGTCAGCAGGCTCTTCAATCTGCGCGGCCAGGTGATCGCCGCGGTCGATCTGCGGGTCCAGCTCGGACTGGCCCCCAAAGCGATCGACGGCCCGGTGATGAACGTGATCCTGCGGGGCGACGGCGACCCGGTCAGCCTGGTGGTGGACCGGATCGGCGAGGTGGTCGACCTCGAGGACGACACGTTCGAACCGCCGCCGGACACGCTCAGCGGACCGACCAGGGAACTCGTCGTGGGCACCTTCAAACTCGACGGCCGGTTGATGCTCGCCCTGGACGCGGCCCTGGTCGTCGACACGTCCCGCGCCGCCACCTGATGTACAGCCTCGTCAGCGCCCCGGTGCTCGGCTTCGACCTGTCCCGCCTCACCGGCGGGTCGGCCACGGCCGAAGTGCTGCTGCGTGGACTGCGTCTGCAGGCGGCGGACCTTCCGGTGCTCGCCGAACGGCTGCCGGACGAGGATGTCCGCGGTCCGCTGTGGGTCGAGGTGGAGAGCGCGGCCCGGCGGATGCCTTCGTTGAAAGCCCTGAACAAGGACGATCCGGCGGGGAGCCTGGCACTGGTCGAACGCGCCCCCATCGGCACCGTCGACTCGCTGCTCACCTGCCTCCGGTACGACGTGATGGCGTGGACCTGGATCGGAGCGGGGCGCGACGCGCGGCAGTCCGACGACGCGGCCGCCGCGACCGCACTGATCTGCGACGCCGCCGTGGCCAGCTATCTGCGCGAGGTCCTCGACGCCGACACCCGCCGCGGGCTCGGCGCGGGCTGGGTCGCGGCCATGCGCCGGTTGCCGCCCGGCCCACCGATCGACCTCGGCCCGCACCACTACGCGGTGTCCGCCCTGCTCGACCGCCTCCGTTCGCTGCGGTCCAGCGATCTGACCCGGCTCACCGCCTCGTCCGAGGATGCCCGCCGCAACGCGGGGGGCTGGTCCCCGGCGGTGCATTCGGCGTCCTGGGCGGCTTATCTGTCGGATCGGGTCCGCACAGCCGCAGCGGCGCAGATGCTGTTGGTGCAGGCCGTCGACTCGGCCGCCATACCGCTGGCCGACCGGGCCGGCGGTGTCTGGAACATGCTCAGCGGCGCGGTGCAGGCGCTGGTGGTGCGGGATCTTCTCGATACGTCGACCGCTCACCGGCTGCTCACCCCGGTGGTCGCTGCTCTCGGTCCCGCGTGGCTCGGATGAAGGAGGTGGCCAGGTGATTTCGGTTCTCGTCGTCGACGACTCCGTGGTTGTCCGCCGTTTGATCGTCGACGCCCTCAGCGGCGCCGAGAACATCGACGTCGTCGGCACCGCGTCGAACGGGCTGCTCGCTCAGGCCAAGATCGATCAGCTGAAGCCCGATGTGATCACGATGGACATCGAGATGCCGCAGATGGACGGGATCACCGCGGTGCGCGAGCTGCGCAAGCGGCACAAGCACATCCCCGTGATCATGTTCAGCACGCTGTCGGCGTCGGGGGCCAGCGCCACGCTGGAGGCACTCTCGGCCGGGGCGACCGACTACGTCACTAAGCCGAGCAACGTCGGCTCCGTCGACGAGTCGATCCGGGCGGTCCGCGAACAGCTCGTCCCCAAGATCCACGCGCTGGCCGGAAAGCGCCGCCCGGGTGCGGCACCGGCCGCACCACCGTCGCGTCCGGGCGTCCCGTCCGCTCCGGGTCATCCCGCCGCGACCCGACCGGGCGCCGCCCCGCCGCGATCCGGTGCGCCGCCCAGCGGAGCAGGCCGGCCTGGTACCACGCCGGCGGCTCCGCGGAAGACCGCACCCAACAGCCGGATCGACATCCTGGCGATCGGCTCCTCGACCGGGGGCCCCGACGCGCTCACCAGGGTGCTCACCGGCATCCCGACGGACATCCCGGTGCCCATCGTCATCACCCAGCACATGCCGCCCGTCTTCACCAAGATGTTCGCCGAGCGGCTCGACCGCA
>DASRYP010000330.1:0-2294 GCA_035687165.1 Actinoplanes sp.
CGAGGTCAGTTCCTCGGCCGTGATCCCCGCGACCTCGAGCGCGTGCCGCGCGGCCCGGGCCGCCGCGGGCGACGACCCGTAGTCGGCCCTTTCCAGCATGGTCCGCTCGCGCAGATCCGCGTGCCCGGCGAGATAGACCCACCGATCCTCCGGTACGCCCCGACGCCGCGCCGCCCCGACCGACATCAGCAGCACGGCCGCGCCCTGATTCACCCTGTCGCGCGCCACCACATAACGGGTGTACGGATCGGCGATCGGCCGGTTGGCCGCGCTTGGCGTCACCAACGCCGCAGCGTCGCGGAAGACCGGTGCTGCCGCATGCGGATCGGCCGCCGCCACGGTGGTGAACGGCTCGAACAGTTCCCCGATCGCCACCGCGTACTCGTCCCGCGACATTTTCAGCCGGGCCCGCCGGGCGTTCTCGATGAGCGCGTACTGCGTCGGCGGGTCCGAAAGCCCGTGCGCCACGTGGTGCATCGACACGATGCCTTCCAGCCCGGGCCCGCGCGCCTCCAGGGAGCCGCCCGGGCTCTCGCGGAGATCGGGCGGGTCGGGCGCCGCTGCCTGCCGGGTGATCGTCGAGATCGCCTCGGCCCCGACCAGCAGCACCACCTCGGCGTCCCCGGCCGCGATCGTGGCGGCGAACTCGTTCACCAGATGCTGCGGTGCCTGCCCGCCGCCGACCTCCAGCACCGCCCGCCGCGGGTCGGCGCCGAGCCGTCTCGCCACCGAGCGCGGGAAGTTGTCCGAGCAGCCGAGCAGGGGTACCGCCCAGGGCAGCGAGATCTCGAATTGCGGCACGGCGGCCACGGTGTCGATCGCCGACGCGTCGACCCCCGCGTCCGTCAGGGCCTCGCGCGCCGCGTCCGCCGCCAGGTCGGCGGGGGACCGACGGCGGTAACCGGGATCGTCGAGCCGCTCGGACACCTGGCCGGCGCCGACGAGCACCGGCGTCCGGGAATCGGTCACGGCAGCCGCCCGGCGAGCTCGCGGATGCGCCGCTCGCAGTCGGCGGCCATCGTGCGGGTGATCTCGCCGGCCGACCGGACGTCGCGGAACGATCCGACGACCTGCCCGACGAAGAACGACTCCAGCCTCAGCGCGCCCTCGTGCCCCGCCTCGGCCGCGGCGTCGATGCGCTGCCACGCCTCGTCGACCAGCATCGGCTGCAACGGCAGCGGCAGCGCGGCGGGGCTGCCCGGGGCCGCCCACTCGTCGTGCCAGGCCGTCTTCAACTGGCGCGCGGGCTTGCCCGTACGGGTGGGCGAGCGCACCGTGTCCGCGCTGCTCGCGGCGAGGAACTTGTTCTTGATCGCCTGGACGGCGACGTCCTCGCTGCTGGACAGCCAGACCGAGCCGCACCACACCCCGGCCGCCCCCAGCGCGAGCGCCGCCGCCATCTGCCGCCCGTCCGCGATGCCGCCTGCCGCCAGCACCGGCCGGTCCCCGGCGATGTCGACGATCTCGGGCGTGAGCACCATCGTGGCGATCGTGCCGGTGTGCCCGCCCGCCTCGGTGCCCTGCGCGACCAGCACGTCGACGCCGGCCGCGAGCTGCCGTTCGGCGTGCCGGGCCTGGCCGACCAGCGCGGCGGTCACGACCCCGGCGGCCTTGGCCCGCGACACGAGCTCGGGCGGTGGGGTGCCGAGCGCGCTGGCGATGAGCGCGATGCGGTGCTTGACCGCCGTCTCGAGCAGGGCGACCGCGCCGGGCTTGGTCAGCGACGCGGCGATCTGCTGGCGGTCGACGGTCTCGGCGGGCGGGATGTCGTACTTCTCGAGCAGGCCGCGCACAAACGCGAAATGCTCCTCCGGGATCTGCGCGCGCATGCTGGCCACCAGATCGGCCGGGTCGCCGGGGACGAACTTCTCCGGGACGAGCAGATCCACGCCGTACGGCTTCCCGCCGGTCTGTTCCTCGATCCAGGTGAGCTGGGCGTCGAGCTCCTCGGGGCCGTAGACGGAGGCGGCCAGCACCCCGAGGCCGCCCGCGTTGGTGACCGCGGCGACCACTGCGGGCGACCGGTTGAAGCCGACGATGGGATGCTCGACGCCGAGCAGGTCGGTCAATGCCGTACGCATGGGTGCGGTCCTCCAGTGTCGATCCGCAGGGGAGGTTACCCGGCGGTCACTTGTGCGAGGCGGCGGATCTCGCTGCCCTGCTCCACCGCCATCTCGTTGGCGACCTCGCGCAGCTTCTCGTCACTGCCGCCCTTGAGCACGTCGCCGGCCATCAGCAGGGCACCACGGTGGTGGTCGGTCATCATCGCGGTGAACTGGGTGTCGAACGCGGGG
>DASRYP010000331.1:0-3738 GCA_035687165.1 Actinoplanes sp.
GACCCCCGCGATGCGTCTGCTGACGGACCGCGTCCTGCACGAGGTGATCGCCCAGGTGGCCGCTTGGCGCGACGCCGGCCGGCCGTTGCGCGCGGCGGTCAATGTCAGCGCCCGCGACCTGCACGCCGGCGACATCGCCGACCGCGTGGACGACCTGCTTCACGAGTACGGGGTCCCGCCCGACCTGCTGCAGCTCGAGATCACCGAGAGCGCCCTGATGGCCGACCCGCACCGCGTCCTCAACACGATCACCCGCCTGGACCGCATGGGCGTAGCCATCTCCCTCGACGACTTCGGCACCGGCTACTCCTCACTGCAGCACCTGCGCCGCCTGCCGTTGGCCGAAGTCAAGATCGACCGCTCCTTCGTCCTGGGCATGGCCGCCGACCGTGGCGACGCCGCCATCGTCCGCTCGGTGATCGACCTGGCCGAGGCCCTGGGCCTGCGAGCCGTGGCCGAGGGAGTCGAGGACGAACGCACCTGGCGCCTGCTGACCGAGGCCGGCTGCCACGCAGCTCAGGGCTGGTTCCACGCCCGCCCGATGCCCGCCCCCGAACTGGCCGATTGGCTGACCCGTTACCGCCCTTTACGCCCGGCCATTGCCTTCCCCACCCCGACCTAGCAGGCGCGTTTCAGCCGGCGTCCGGGCCAATCTCGGCTACCTCGCGGGCCGCGTCGGGTCCGTCGGCCAGCAGAACGGCGAAGCCCTCCTCGTTTAGGACCGGAACCTTCAGGGACAGCGCCTTGTCGTACTTGCTGCCGGGGTTGTCGCCGACGACGACGAAGGCCGTCTTCTTCGAGACCGAGCCGCTCACCTTGCCGCCGCGCGAGGTGACGGCCTCGGTGGCCTGGTCGCGCGAGTGGGTGGCGAGCGTGCCGGTGACGACCAGGGTCAGGCCCTCGAGCGGTCGCGGGCCCTCGTCGACGCGCTCGTCGACCATCCGAACGCCGGCCTCGCGCCATTTCCGCACGATGTCGCGATGCCAGTCGACCGCGAACCACTCTCGCAGGCTGTCGGCGATGGTCGGGCCGACGCCCTCGACCGTTGAGAGAACGTCGGGCGCGGCCTTCGGCTTTTTCCCCGCTTTGCCGGCAGCGTCATCGGCAGCGTCATCGGCAGCAGCGTCGTCATCCGCAGCGTCCGGGGCCGAAGCCGGGACCGAAGCCGCCAGGGTCTCGGCGGCGGTCGAGGCGACTGAGCTGTCGAGGGCAGCCGCTCCGACAGCCGCGGCCTCCTCGGCGCTGCCGGGTGCGGCGGCCACGATCGCCTCGATCGCCTCCATCGAGCCGAACTGGCGGGCCAACGCCTGCGCGGCCGTCGGCCCCACGTGGCGGATCGAGAGGGCGACCAGCACCCGCCACAGCGGACGGTCCTTGGCGCCCTCCAGGTTCTCCAGCAGCTTCACCGCGTTGGTGCCGAGGCTGCCGTCCTGGTTGACGAAGAACGGCGACTGGCGCAGCTGGTCCTCGGTGAGCGAGAACAGGTCGCCCTCGTCGCTGATCACCGCGGAGTCGAGCAACGCTTGTCCGGCCTTGTAGCCCAACACCTCGATGTCGAACGCCCCGCGGCCCGCCAGGTGGAACACCCGCTCGCGCAGCTGCGCGGGGCACGACCGCGTGTTGGGGCAGCGGATGTCGATGTCGCTTTCTTTGGCCGGCGCCAGCTTGGTGCCGCAGGCGGGGCAGTGCGTCGGCATCACGAACGGGTGCGCGTCGTCGGGGCGCAGGTCGATGACCGGGCCCAGCACCTCGGGAATGACGTCGCCCGCCTTACGCAGCACGATCGTGTCGCCGATCCACACGCCCTTGCGCTCGACCTCGCGCGCATTGTGCAGCGTGGCCAGCGCGACCGTCGACCCCGCCACCTTGACCGGCTCGAGCACCGCGAACGGCGTCACCCGGCCCGTGCGGCCCACGTTGACGTCGATGTCGAGCAGCTTGGTCGTGACCTCCTCGGGCGGGTATTTGAAGGCGATCGCCCAGCGCGGAGCCCGCGACGTCGAGCCCAGCCGGCCCTGGATGGCCACCGAATCGACCTTGACCACCACACCGTCGATCTCGTGCTCGACGTCGTGCCGGTGCTCACCGTAATAGGCGATGTAGTCGTTGACGCCGGCGATGTCGTCGACGAGTTTCCACCGCGAGCTGGTCGGCAGGCCCCACGCCTTCAAGGCCTCGTAGGCGTGCGACTGAGAAGTGGGCGTGAAACCCTCCCGCGCGCCGATGCCGTGCACCACCATGCGCAGCCCGCGCGACGCGGTGATGCGCGGGTCCTTCTGGCGCAGGCTGCCGGCGGCGGCGTTGCGTGGGTTGGCGAACGGAGCCTTGCCCTGCTCGACCAGCGACGCGTTGAGGTCGGCGAAGGCGGAGACCGGGAAGTAGATCTCGCCGCGCACCTCGAGCAGGTCGGGCAGGTCGTCGCCGTGCAGCCGCTCGGGGATCTCGCGGATCGTCCGCACGTTGGACGTGACGTCCTCGCCCGTGCGTCCGTCGCCGCGGGTGGCGCCACGCACGAGACGGCCCTTCTCGTAGGTCAGGTTGATCGCCAGGCCGTCGACCTTGAGCTCACAGATGAACTCGACGGGACCGCCCGCGTCGCGCAGCGTGCGCTCGACCCACGCCCCCAGCTCGGCATCGTCGAAGACGTTGTCGAGCGAGAGCATGCGCTCGGCGTGCTCGACCGGCGTGAACAGGGTCGAGAAGGTGCCGCCGACGTTCTGCGAGGGCGAGTCCGGGGTACGCAGCGCGGGGAATTCCGTCTCGAGCGCCTCGAGCTCGCGCAGCAACTTGTCGAAGTCGGCGTCGGCGATCGTCGGCGAATCGAGCACGTAATAGCGGTATTGATGACCGCGCAGTTCGTCGCTCAGCTCGGCGTGCCGGGTGCTCGCCGCGGGCGTCGGATCCTTTCCGGCGGCAGCCTCCTGCGCAGCGGTGACCTGAGCGCCGACGACCTCGTCGTCGCGCTCGGCCGGCCGGGATTCCGCCGTCGGGGACTCCGCCGTCGGAGATTCCGCTTCCCTGGACACCGCTTCCCTGGACACCTAAAACCTCCGTGTTCGAGAACTACGCGGAACGGTAGTCCCCACCTCTGACATTTTCCGCCCGGCACGGCGGCTCGGCAGACAGCGAAAGCAACGACAACCGCGCAGGTCAGAGTGGCCCGGCCAGGCCGACGGCCCACTCGCACGCGAAGCGAAAGCGGAGGCCAGGCCGGGGGGAAGAGGACGGCGAGGTCAGACCTCGGCCAGCCGCCGTCCGGCCTCCCGGCAAGCGGTCAGCACCGCCCGGGTGTACGCCGGTGCGGCCCCGGCCAGACCGCAGGCGGGTGTGATCACCACTTGCCGCGGCAGCAGCGCCGGCGAGAACCCGAGCCGCTTCCAGAGTGTCGAGACCCGCTCGGCGACCTTCTTGCCGTCGACCCCGTCGGCCCCGGCACCCGAGGTGGCCCCGGCGACCCATCCGGCCGGCGGCAACGTCGGGGCGGCCCCCGCGAAGAGCCCGATCCCCGCCTCGAGCGCCTCCCCGAGCGGATCAAGATCTTTCACCAGCGACAGGTCGAGCGCGACGGCTGCGGCCCGAGAGTCCCGGAAAACCTGCAGCGGCACGTCGGGAGCACAGCAATGCGCGATCACCGGCACCCCCACGGCCTCGACCACCGTGCGCAGAGCCGTGGCCGCGTCGGGCCCCGGAACCGCGCGATAGACCCCCAGCCCACTCTCGGTCGGCACATGCCCGCCC
>DASRYP010000332.1:0-6398 GCA_035687165.1 Actinoplanes sp.
ACACTTCGTCCCATCCCTACCGCGTGGAGTGTCGTCCGTGGCCACGAAAGCCTCTTCCGCCAAGATCGAGACCATCGTCGCGCTCGCCAAGCGCCGCGGGTTCGTCTTCGCGTCGGGTGAGATCTACGGCGGCACGCGGTCGGCGTGGGACTACGGCCCCCTGGGCGTCGAGCTCAAGGAGAACATCAAGCGGCAGTGGTGGAAGTCGATGGTCACCGGCCGCGAGGACGTCGTCGGCCTCGACTCGTCGGTGATCCTCCCGCGCCAGGTCTGGGTCGCCTCCGGTCACCTGCAGGCCTTCCACGACCCGCTGATCGAGTGCACCAACTGCCACAAGCGCTACCGCGCCGACCAGCTCGCCGAGGAGTTCACCGAGCGCACGGGCAAGGCGACCAGCGAGGACGACCTGTCCGAGGTGCCCTGCCCCAACTGCGGCACCCGCGGCCAGTACACCGCGCCCCGCGACTTCAACATGATGCTCAAGACCTACCTCGGCCCCGTCGAGTCCGAGGAGGGCCTGCATTACCTGCGGCCCGAGACCGCGCAGGGCATCTTCGTCAACTACAACAACGTCGCGACGGCCGCCCGCAAGAAGCCTCCGTTCGGCATCGCCCAGATCGGCAAGAGCTTCCGCAACGAGATCACGCCGGGCAACTTCATCTTCCGGACGCGCGAGTTCGAGCAGATGGAGATGGAGTTTTTCGTCGAGCCGGGTGCGGACGAGCAGTGGCACGAATACTGGCTGCAGGAACGCTGGAACTGGTACCGCGACCTCGGCCTCTCCGAGACGAATCTGCGCTTCTTCGAACACCCGAAAGAGAAGCTCTCGCACTACTCCAAGCGCACGGTCGACATCGAGTACCGCTTCCAGTTCGGCGGCACCGAGTTCGCCGAGCTCGAGGGCATCGCCAACCGCACCGACTTCGACCTGACCACCCACTCCAAGCACTCCGGGGTCGACCTGAGCTACTTCGACCAGGAAAAGCAGGAGCGCTGGGTGCCGTACGTGATCGAGCCGGCGGCCGGTCTCACCCGTGCGGTGCTGGCCTTCCTGCTCGAGGCGTACGACGAGGACGAGGCCCCGAACACCAAGGGCGGCGTCGACAAGCGCACGGTCATGCGTTTCGACCCGCGCCTGGCCCCGGTCAAGGTGGCGGTGCTGCCGCTGTCCCGCAATCCGGAGCTGTCGCCCAAGGCCCGCGGACTGGCGGCGACGTTGCGCAAGCGCTGGATCGTCGAGTTCGACGACTCCCAAGCGATCGGCCGCCGCTACCGCCGCCAGGACGAGATCGGCACCCCGTTCTGCGTCACGGTCGACTTCGACACCCTGACCGACGACGCGGTGACGGTTCGCGACCGCGACACGATGAAGCAGGAGCGGGTGGCCCTCGACCAGATCGAGGACTACCTGATCAAGCGCCTGCCCGGCTGTTAGAACGCAACCCGCCCGGTCGGCCGTTCCGGTCGGCCACGAGTCCCGCCAGGGTCGCCACGGCGACCTCGGCCGGGGTCCTCGACCCGATGGTGCGGCCGATCGGGCGGTGTACCCGGGCGATCTCCTCGTCCGGCACGTCGAGCTCACGCAGCATGGCGACGGGCGGCCCACGCGGCCGGCCGAGGATTGGCCGGGCATGGCATCCTCGAAGGTGTGACCGCACCACTCAAGCTCGGCGACCGCGCCGTCAATCCGCCCGTTGTGCTCGCGCCGATGGCCGGCATCACCAACGTGGCCTTCCGACGGCTCTGCCGGGAACAGGGCGGCGGTGTCTACGTCTGCGAGATGATCACGACGCGGGCGCTGGTGGAGCGGATCCCCAAGACGCTCAAGATGATCACTTTCGCCGAGGACGAGGACTTTCGCAGCCTTCAGCTCTATGGCGTCGACCCGGACGTGACGGCGGCCGCCGTGCGCCTGGTCGGCGAGGACGGGTTGGCCGACCACATCGACCTCAACTTCGGCTGCCCGGTGCCCAAGGTGACCCGGCGCGGCGGGGGAGCGGCGCTGCCCTGGCGGCGGCGCCTGTTCGGGCGGATCGTGTCGCAGGCGGTCGAGGCAGCGCGGCCCTACGGCATCCCGCTCACGATCAAGATGCGCAAGGGAATCGACGACGACCATCTGACGTACGTCGAAGCCGGTCTGAGGGCCCAGGAAGCGGGCGTGGCCGCCGTGGCGCTGCACGCGCGCACGGCCGAGCAGCGTTACTCCGGCAACGCCGACTGGGACGCGATCGCCACGCTCAAACAGGCCCTCGACGTGCCGGTGCTCGGCAACGGCGACATCTGGGAGGGCTCCGACGCGCTGCGCATGATCGAGCACACGGGCGCCGACGGCGTGGTCGTCGGGCGTGGCTGCCTAGGCCGGCCGTGGCTCTTCGCCGACCTGGAGGCCGCGTTCGCGCAGGGCGCCGACTACCGGCCCGTGCTGCCCGCGCTCGGTGAGGTCACCAAGATCATGTCGCGGCACGCGGAACTGCTGGTCGACGCGCTCGGCGACGAGAAGCACGGCTGCGCCGACTTCCGCAAGCACGTGGCCTGGTATCTGAAGGGCTTCCCGGTCGGCGGGGAGCTGCGGCGTCGGCTCGCCATGATGTCGTCGCTGGCCGAGCTCGACGACCTGCTGGGCAAGCTCGACCCGGGCGAACCGTTCCCGGTCGAGGCGCTGGGGCAGCCGCGCGGCCGGGTGAACGCGCCGGGCAGGGTCACGCTGCCGCACGGCTGGCTTGAAAGCCGCGACGACGACACCGTGCCCGAGGGCGCCGAAGTCGAGAACAGCGGCGGCTGACCTCGGCGGGAGACCGGCACGGCACCGGTGTCAACGAAGTTTTGCCTCGTCAGCGGCTGCACGGCCCGACTCCCAGCCCTCGCGGCTGTCGACCCGGCTGCCGCGTGACCGCACCGTACGCGGGAAGGCCTTCTGCATTGTCTCCCGCACCTGCAGGTCCCGGCCGCGCAGCACCGGCAGGAGATCACGCACCCCGGCGATCTCGTGCCGAGTTGCCTGGGCCAGCCGCTCGCCGATGCGCACGGCGTATGCCACCAGGAAGCTGCGCCGGAACGCCTTGATCCTGGCCTTGCCCTTGGCCGGCTCGTCGCGCGCCATCGCCCGGTTCGCTTGCACCAGCAGCGACGTGTAGAGCAGCTCCACCCCGTCGATGTCCGCGTCGAAGCCGAACACCGTCGAGAAGCCCAGCTCCGGCGACCAGACAGTGTGGCAGTGGTTGGCCCGCGCCACCGCGTCGAGCAGGCTAGCCTTCTCGCTCTCGTAGGGGTGGTCGACGCCGATCCGTCGCGCGAACGGCACCACGTCGGTTCGGTCCGCGCTGGTCAGCGCCTCCTCGATGCTGTGCCGGGCGATCAGTTCCTGTGCCTTCGCCGAGTACGCCTCCGCCTCGGCCGGGAAGTCCGTCGATTCGGCCTTGGCCAACAGCGCCCGTACCCGTTCGAGCATCCGGTTGTCCCCGCCTGTGGGGAGAATCGCGGCTTTCGTCCCCGGCGGCGGAATCAGTACTTCGATCAAGGGCAGCCGGCGCAGCGCGATGAGCAGCCCGAGTGACGAGTCCACCAGGGTGATCCGATCGGCGCGTCGCGCGAAAGCGGGCAACGACGCGGCCTGCGCGAGCCAGCGCGGATCAACGTCGGAGAAGCGTTTCCCGTACGCCGTCGCAGCGTCGGCCACCAGCGCGGCCTTCACCGGATCGCCCAGTCGAGCCACCACCCGATGCAGCTCAGCGGGCTGCCATCCGCCCTTGAAGAGCTGCTCGAACGTGTCCCGCAGGGCTCCGCCGAGGGCGGCGTCCACGTCCGCCGCGGGCGCGACGGTAAGCGCGTCCAGACCGGCCTCGTACCCGATCGCGCCGTTGACCACCTCGCGCACGATCTGCTGCACCGACACAGCTCAAACGGTACAGACGCGGCGGGGACAGCCCACTGCAGGCCCTCCCCGCCGCAACCGCGGATCAGAGCTCAGACGTCCATGTCGTTCTCGATGCGCCTCAGCTGATGCCGCGCCATCGCCAGGTTCGACCGGTCGCGGCGCAGCGCCACGTAGAGGAACAAACCCTTGCCGGCCCGGCTCGTGAGCGGCCGGATCAGGTGGTACTGGTTGTCCAGGGTGATGAGGATGTCCTCGATCTTCTCGGTGATGTTGAGCATCTCCATCGCTCGCAGCTTGGCCCGCACCACATCGGTGTTGCCGGCCGCGGCGACCGTGAGGTCGAGGTCCTTGCCGCCGCCCACGGTGCCGAGGGCCATGCCGCTCGTGTGGTCGACCAGCGCGACGCCGATAGCGCCATCGATCTCCATGATTTCCTTGAGTGCGGTGTCCATGTCGGCCATGGAAGTTCCTCCGTTGCGGTGGGATGGCGGTTCCACTCGGGTGGCGGAACCGTTCGGTTGCGGGGAGCCGGGTGGCTCAGCCCGCGGCCTGCCGACGTCGGGCGTTGGTCGACAGGGTCGACATCGGGGTACGCCGCGTCAGCGAGTCGGCCGGTCCCGGCTGGTGCGGGATCTCCGGCCGCGGGAGCGGCTTGTTCTCCAACTTCAAGATCCGGGTCAGCCGGCGTACGCATCGACGCGCCTCGAGATGCACCATGGCCAGGTTCGCGTCGCCGGTGGTGACCAGGGTGAGCAGGGCGTTGGGTCCGGCCGTGTACGAGGTGATGTAGCCCCGATCGCACTCCACCACCGACTCGCGCAACTCGCCGTGGTTCACCGCGTGGGCGAACCGGCGGGCCAGCGCGAGGTGCGCGGCGGCCAGCGCGGCGATGCTGTCCGGCTCGATGCCGTGCGCGTCGTGGGCCACGACCAGCCCGTCCGTGGTGGCGAGCACGCTGCCGGAGAGTTCGTGCAGCCGGCCTCGCAGGCGGTCGAGCTCGTCGAGCACCGCCGGATCCACTATCATCCTCGGTCTCTCCTCTCGTGCGGGGGTGCGCGGGTCACCGCATCGTCCGCAACGCGGTACGGATGCGCTTGAGCAGGACTTCGTCGGTTCCCTGATGCTCCGGCGGGGACTCGCCGGCGACCTCCTTGGGCAGCTTGGCCCCGGGTTTGCGGCGAGCCAGCCGGGGTGGCCGATAGACCACGCCGCTCTCCTCCGTGAGCGAGTGGCGCGGCAGTTCGGGCACAACCGCAACCGGCGGCGGGGCGGCGACCGCGGCCCGAGCCCCGGCGACGACCGGGACCGGCACCGGGGCACCGCTGGGCACCGGCCGCCGCACCTCGGCCGCCGTGCCCCGCGCGTGGGAAAGACGCACGAACTCCGGCCCCTCGGAACGAGTCTCGGGCAGCTCGAGCAGCCCCATCGCCGCCATCCGGCGCAGTTCCTGGATCGTGGCGAAACCCGCCCGGCCCAGCAGCAGCGCCAGGTCGGCCGGCGTGCGCTGCCCGTCCGCGTGGACCAGCAGCTCCCACTGCGGCGCGGTCAGCGTGATCCGCTCGCGCGGCGGACGCGGTACCGGGGCGACGGCGGCGGTGTCGACCCGGGCGTCCGGGAAGATCTCGTCGAGCAGGCGCACCCGACGGCCCGCCTCCCGGTGCACCGCCGCCGGGTCGACGTGCACCACCGGGCCCAGCCAGTGGGTGGCCCCGCTCAGGAAGTCGAGCGGCGCCGAGACCGGGGAGAGCGCGAAGTACGCCGCGTCGTAGATCGCGCCCAGCACACAAAGCTCCAGCTCCCCCTGGGTGAGGTGGCCCTGCTCGACGAGCAGCCGCCCCACCCGCGCCGTCGAGGTGCCCAGGTCCAGCGCGTTCTGCCAGGTGCGCCCGGCCAGCCGGCCCGATGCGGTGAGCAGTTCGCCGACGCCGGGCGCGGCCGGCGACTCGGCATAGATGACCCGGCCCTCGAGGACGTAGACCGCGCCGCCCGGGTGGCCACCGACCATCAGGACGCCGGTCTGCCGCTCACCGGCCACCTGCGTGAGCAGGCGCCCCGGCGCAGCGGTCTTCGAGGCTGTCACGGTCACTCCCATCCCCGATTTCCTCTGACTCGCTGGTTCTGCTGACTCGCTACGGCGCGACCAGTTCGTCGGCGAGCCTTTGCATGCCGCGTCGGGCCATCGCGAGATTTCCTTGCACCCGGTCGAGCCAGACGTACAACACCAGCCGGCTGTCGAAGTCGGTCTGCAGCATCCGCAGCAGGTGATATCCGCCGGCCGTAGTGATGATCAGGTCTTCGAGCAGGTCGTGCGGCATCGCCGAGACGAACAGCGAGCGGCTGTTCGCGGCCTGTACCACGTCGGCCGTGCCGGCCGCCGTGGCCTCGTGGTCGGAATTCGGTGCGGCTCCCGCCGTGGCGATCGGGAAGCCGGTGGTGTAGTCGACGATGCTGGCGCCGACGACGCCAGGGATCGACATGGCCTCCTGTAGACAGTGGTCGACGCCGGGCACATCTCTCCTCAGCG
>DASRYP010000333.1:0-5588 GCA_035687165.1 Actinoplanes sp.
GGCACGAGTTCGATCTCCGGCACCGAGGCGAACCGCTCCGCGGCCTCGGCCGGGCGCAGGTAGTCGTCGAACTCGGGGATCAGCGCGGTCAGCGGCTTGCCCTCGCCGGCCCACGCGGCCAGGTGCTCCGGCTGGGAGTAGCGCAGCGGTGGCGAGAGCAAGATCGCGCCGGTGACCGCCGGGTCGAGGCCGTGCATCAGCGTCAGGTCGGTGCCGAACGACCAGCCGAGCAGCCAGACGTTCGGCAGGTCGGCGAACTCGGCGTACTCGATCGCGGCGGCCACGTCGTACTTCTCGTCGATGCCGGCCGAGAACGTACCCTGGCTGGTGCCACGCACGCTGGAGGTGCCGCGGGTGTTGAAGCGCAGCACGGCGACGCCGGCCAACGCCGGGAGCCGCCAGGCCGCCTTGCGGAAGACGTGACTGTCCATCATCCCGCCGTGGGTCGGCAGGGGGTGCAGGCAGACCAGCGTGGCGACCGGCTCGCGGTCGAGCGGGCGGGCCAGCTCACCGACGAGGGTGAGGCCGTCGGCGGTCTGCAGCTCGATCTCCTCGCGGTGGGCGGGGAGGATCGAGTTGGCACGGATCGGAGTGGTCATGCGGAAGATCCTTCACCCATAGATCCGTCATCCATAGCGGGGGGCGTTGCGGGAGCGCTCCACCCCCGGGCCGCGCCGGTCACGCGCCTTCCAACAACCGGTGTGCCAGTGGCGGCGGTCGGTCTCGTCGCCGCGGCCGTCGATCGGCCAGGACACCACGTGGGCCACGCCGGGGCGGATCTCCTGCAGGCAACCAGGGCATCGGTACGTCTTCGTGGCCGCCCCACCGAAGATCGACCGCACCATCCACTCACCGTCCCGCCACTGCTGAACCCCCTCGATGCCCTTGCGGACCCGCTCGTCGGTCAGCTCCCGGCGCGGCTCGGTGCCGGCCCGGCGGCGGGGGCTGTTGCGGCGGGGACTCACATTCACAAGCGTACGGGTAACGCCGATCACGATCGGTTGATGACTCCCCAGTAACAAACGAACTATGCTCGCGTTCATGACCGCTACGCGCGTGCCCGGACTTCCGGCCGTCGAGGACGGCGTGTTGATCTCCACCAACCCCGTCTCGGGTGCGGAGGCCGGCCGGGTGCCGGTCGCCGACGCCGAGGCGGTGAACGAGACCGTCCGCCGCGCTCGCGAGGCCGCCGTCTGGTGGCAGGCGCTCGGCTACGACGGCCGGCGCGAGCGGTTGCTGCGCTGGCGCTCGCTGATCGTGCGCCGCATCGAGGAACTGGCCCAGCTCACCGGCCTCGAGACCGGCAAGCCGCAGGCCGACGCGATCGTCGAGGCCACCGCCGCGGTCGAGCACCTCGACTGGGCGGCCCGCAACGCCGAACGAGTCCTCGGTCCGCGCCAGGTCCGCACCCGGCTGCTGGTCGCCGAACACTCCGGCCACCTGGAATATCAGCCGTTCGGCGTGGTCGGCGTGATCGGCCCGTGGAACTACCCCATCCTCACGCCGGTCGGTCCGATCAGCGGTGCGCTCGCGGCGGGCAATGCCGTGGTCTTCAAGCCCAGCGAGTACACCCCGATCGTCGGCCAGTGGCTGGTCGACACGTTCGCCGAGGTCGTGCCCGAACAGCCGGTGCTGCAGGCGGTGCACGGGCTGGGCGACACCGGCGCCGCGCTGTGCCGCTCGGGCGTCGGCAAGGTGGCCTTCACCGGGTCGACCGCCACCGCGAAGAAGGTGCTGGCCGTCTGCGCGGAAAATCTGGTCCCCGCGGTCATCGAAGCCGGTGGCAAGGACGCGCTCATCGTCGACACCGACGCGGACATCCCGGCCGCCGCCGAGGCCGCGGTCTGGGGTGCGATGACCAACGCCGGGCAGACCTGCATCGGCATCGAGCGGGCCTACGTGGTCGCCCCGGTCTATGACGCCTTCGTCGAGGCCGTGGTCGACAAGGCCGGCAAGCTCCGCACGGGCCACGAGATCGGCCCGATCACGATGCCCGCCCAGCTCGACATCATCCGCGACCACATCGACGACGCGCTGGCCAAGGGCGGCCGGGCCGTGCTGGGCGGCGCCGAGGCGGTCCAGCCCCCGTACGTCGCCCCCACCGTCCTCGTCGACGTGCCGGCCGACTCGCGCGAGATCCGGGACGAGACGTTCGGGCCGACGCTGACGATCACCAAGGTGGCCGACGCCGACGAGGCTGTCCGCCGGGCCAACGACTCGACGTACGGGCTGGGTGGCTCGGTCTTCGGCAAGAAGAACGCGCTGCGCATCGCCCGGCGGCTGCGCTCCGGCATGGTGGCGGTCAACTCGACGCTCTCCTTCGTCGGCATGGGCAACTTGCCCTTCGGCGGCGTGGGCGAGTCGGGTTTCGGGCGCATCCACGGCGAGGACGGGCTGCGCGAGTTCTCCCGGGCCAAGGCCATCACCGTACGGCGGGGTCCCTCGCTCCTCCCGGCGATGACCTTCGAGCGCACCCCGGCCCAGGTGGCGAACATCGTCAAGGCCCTGCGCTTTTTGTATGGCCGCAAATAATCCGTGAGACGCGACTGCTAGCGTCCGTCAAGTGGTGGATCATCCCGCGGTCGAGGTCGACGACCTGCACGTCGGTTATGGCTCGACGCCGGTGCTGGTCGGCGTCTCGCTGACCGTCGCGCCCGGCGAGGGCGTCTGCGTCACTGGCGAGAACGGCATCGGCAAGTCGACGCTGCTGCGCTGCGTGAGCGGCCTGCAGCAGCCGGACCAGGGCACGATCCGGGTCTTCGGCGGTGATCCGGGCGCCACCCCCGAGTTCTGGCGAGCTGTGGTGACCACGGTCGAGCCCCCGACCTGGTACCCGGGCCTCACCGCGCGCGAGCACGCCGAACTGGTCTGCCGCGCCCACGGTCAGGACCCGGAGGAGGCGGGCGTCGACGAGGCGCTCGAACGGTTCGGCCTCGGCGGGCACACCGACGCGATCCCGCCGTCGCTCTCGTCCGGCCAGAAGCAACGGCTGGTTCTCGCCCTCGCTCTGCTGCGGCCCAGCGCCCTGCTGATCCTCGACGAACCCGAGCAGCGCCTCGACCGGGAGGGCCGGGCCGACGTGGCCAGTCTGCTCACCGACTACGTCGCGGGCGGCGGCTCACTGCTGATGGCCAGCCACGACGACTCCTTCGCGGCCGCCTCGGGCACGGCGATCACCACGATGGAGTCCCTCAGCGCGGACCTGCCATGACAGTCGTCCCGCTCGCCCCCGTCCGGCGCTGGCTCAGCCGCACCCAGTCGTCGCACCGGGAGCGCGGCGCGACCCTGAGCAGCCTCTACGTGGCCGCGCTGACCGTCGCGATCATCGGCGGGATTCTGCACCGGCAACTCGCCGAGGTCTTCTGGCCGCCCGCACCGGACTCCTCCGGCCTGGCCGGGGCGTCCCTGGTCGCGGTCTGCTTCGGCGTGCTCTATCTGGCGCTGCGCCGGTTCGGCCCGCTCGCGCTGAGCCGTCCGGCGGCCTCGTGGCTGCTGCCCGCGCCGGTGAGCCGTCGCCGACTGCTGCTGCCGTCGCTGCGTCTGGCCGCGATCGCCGCCGCGGTGATCGGCGCCCTGGCCGCGCTGGCGATCGTCGGCCACGTCGTGCCGCGCGTCCTCGCCGGCGCGGAGACCGCCCTGCTGACCACCGCGGGCGCGCTGCTCGGGCTGGCGCTGCTGCTGATCGCGACGGCCGCGCAGGCCGGTGGGCGCTGGGGCGACGTGGTCGACACGCTGGCCGGGCTTTTCCTCGCGGCCGGGCTCGCGGGCCTGGTCGCGTCCACGACCCTCGACGAGCCGGTCGGCGTACGCGGGTGGCCGCCGGTCGGCACGCTGGCGCCGATCGTCGGTGGCGGCGCCGTGGTCGTGGTCGTGGTGCTGGCCCTGGTCGTCCGTGGACTCGCGGCGACGCCGAGCGACCGCATCCTCGAGGCGTCGCGCACGGCCGGGACACTCTTCGACGCGGCCTTCGGCATCGAGCCGTCGTTCCTCACCGACATGATCGAGCGGCGGTACTGGGCCCGCCGGAAGCTGCGGTCGACCGGCCTCCCCTCGCGCCTGCCCGTGCTGGTCACCCAGGACCTGCTACTCACCGTTCGGCGTCGGCGCCGCCTGCTGTGGCTGGCGCTGGGCACCACACTGCCGGTGCTGCTCGGTTCGGCCCCGGGGTGGTTGCTCGGCGCGGCCGTGCTGCTCGGCTGCCTGACCGCCGGGATGACGGCCACCGGCAACGTCCGGACCGACGCCGGCAACCCGGTGCTGCTACGGCTGCTCAGTCTGTCGTCCCGGCAGGCGGTGCTCCAGCGGTTGTGGGTGCCAGGCGTGCTGGCCGGGCTCTGGGCGGCCGTCGCGTTGACCGCGCTCGACCTGTTGGGCGACCTGCCGTCGGGGCCGTGGTGGGCGCTGGGGCTGACGCTCGGCCCGGTCGGGGCGGCCGCCGCGGTGCACCGGGCCCGGGCCGGATTCGTCCGCAACGAGCTGTTGCCGCTGGACACTCCGATGGGCACCCTGTCGACCGGGCCGCTGGTCAACGCCGTGATGGGGCCGGACCTGCTCCTGCTCGGTCTGCCGGCCTGGATCGCGATCGGTCAGGGCGACGACCTCTCCTGGACGACCGTGCTCCTCCAGGGCGTGATCGGCGTCGGCGGCGCCCGCGTCTACCTGTCCGGCACCACCAGCGACGACCGCACGGAGCTGTCCCACTAGCGGGTGGCGGCGAAGGCCAGTGACAGCAGCGTCGCCGAGACCATCCCGCCCAACAGGGTCAGGCTGATACCGCCGACGTCGAGACGGGCCCGCAGACGGTGATGGGCGAGGAACGCCGCCAGGGGCACTCCGGCCGAGGGTGCCACCAGGAAGGACAGCCAGCCCACGCCGCGGATGATCACGCCGCCCCAGACGCCCGTACTCCCGAAGGTGACCAGGCTCGACCCGGCCAGGCCGGCCAGCGCGGCCACCGCCGCACCCAGTAGCGGCAGCAGCGGCAGCGCCCACCGGGGCAGCGCCCGGCGTTCGGCCGGTCGGACCGTGTGGTCGATCCTCTCGGCGGCGCGGTTCAGCAGGGTCCGGGGTGACTCCCGGGTCGGCTCCGGGGCCGAGCCGGGGCTGCGTGGCAGGGCCACCCGCGGCAACGACTCGACGGCCGAGGGTTCCGGCGTCTCGCCCAGCGCCCGCACCCGCAGGCCCCGGGCCCGGCGCAACTGATCCCAGAGCCGGTCCGCCGCACGGTCCACGTCGAGCACCTGCGCCGCCGCGGCCCCGGCCCAGCGATCCGCCGACTGCGCGTCCCCTTCGGCCCGGGCCAGCTCGCCAGCGGCCTGGGCCGCGCTCTCCTGATAGGCGTTCTCGGCCTTGCCCAGTTCGGCGTCGCGCCGGCGGGTCGCCTCGGCCAGGGCGCTGACCATCAGGTGATAATCGCGGCCGATCGGCTCACGTGTGGTCACTGTTCACCTCGTACGGGACGATGACTTCTGGGGTTCGGTGCACCGAGCGGTCGAAGAAGAGCGCTCGCCGGGGCCGCGGATACCAGGCCGGGCCGCCGGGTTGGGGATAGAGCGGGGACAGGTCGGCGCCCTGCACGTCGAGAGCCA
>DASRYP010000334.1:0-3416 GCA_035687165.1 Actinoplanes sp.
CTGTGACGCCGTGCCCCCCGGACCCGTTCGGCCGGCTTCGGGGTGGCGGGGGCGTGCCGTCGCCGAGGGCCGTCCACCCATCCTGCGTCCGGCCGGCGCGCGCCGCCCGCCGGACGAGCAAAAGGCGGCGCGCAGCCACCGGACTCGGCCACCGACCGCCCGGAATCTGCCAGAGTGACGAGATGCTCGCCGAGATCCGAAGCCACGTAACGCAATGGACGGTCTCCGTGCCGATCCTCGCCATTGTCGCCCTTGTGCTCACCTGGGGACGCGATCTGCCGACCGTCGTCGTGGTGCTGGCCGCCTGCCTTCTCGGCGGCGCCGTGCTCGCCGCGGTCCATCACGCCGAGGTCGTCGCGCACCGGGTCGGGGAGCCGTTCGGCTCGCTGGTCCTCGCCATCGCGGTCACCATCATCGAGGTCGCCCTGATCGTCACACTGATGATCAACGGCGGCGAGAAGACCCAGTCACTTGCCCGCGACACCGTCTTCGCCGCCGTGATGATCACCTGCAACGGCCTGCTCGGCATCTCGATCCTGGTGGGGGCGCTGCGCCGGCACGTCGCGGTCTTCAACGCCGAGGGCACCGGCGGCGCCTTCGCCACGGTCGCCACCCTGGCCACGCTCAGCCTGGTCCTGCCGAGTTTCACCACCAGCCGCCCCGGCCCGCAGTTCTCCCCGACCCAGCTCGCCTTCGCCGCCGTCGCGTCGCTGACCCTCTATGCGCTCTTCGTCATGGTGCAGACCCGGCGGCACCGCGAATACTTCCTGCCGATCACGTCGAGCGGCAAGGTGATCGAGGTCGAGGAGCACGCCGAGCCGGCGAGCGACCGTCGGGCCCTGGCCAGCCTGGGTGTGCTCATGGTGGCCCTGATCGCGGTGGTCGGCCTGGCCAAGGGCGTCTCCCCGGCCATCGAGCGCCACGTCGAGTCGATCGGCCTGCCGCAGGCGGTCGTCGGCGTCGTGATCGCCCTTCTCGTGCTGCTCCCCGAGACCATCGCCGCCGTCCGCTCCGCCGTCCGCGACCGCGTGCAGACCAGCCTCAACCTTGCCGTCGGTTCGGCGATGGCGAGCATCGGCCTGACCATCCCCGCGATAAGCATCGCTATGTTCTGGCTGGACGGCCCGCTCCTGCTGGGTCTCGGCGGAACCCAGATGGTCCTCCTTGCCCTAACCGTCATCGTGGGCACGTTGACCGTGGTTCCCGGCCGGGCGAACGTCCTCCAGGGTGGCGTCCACCTGGTCCTCCTGGCTGCGTTCCTCTTCCTGGCCGCAAGCCCATAGCCAGGAGTCCTCCACGAATGGTCCGGCGTGCGGGACGGCATGCTCTGCCCCGGCGGGTATCGCGACAGCGAGGTGGATGTCTCTGGCGGCTGTCCCAGATTTGTCCCGGATATGTGACGCGGCTATCGCTTTCTGTACCGGGTTGGGCTCAGGATGATCTCGCGTGTGCTGTCCGAAGGGGACGGTGTCGTGTTTGGAGGACATCTTGCGTGCTGTGCCCCGTCCCTCTCGCCGGTTCGTCGGTGGTGTCCTGCTGGCGTTGCTCGTCGGTAGTCCCGCTTTCCTGGTCCCGGCTACGCCCGTGTCCGCGGCTGTCTCTGGTAATGCTGCGGCTGAGCCGTTCGGTCCCGCGCGGGCGCCCGCCTCGGCGGCGACCCGAAACGTCGCGGCCGCTGCCGCGTCGGTGCCCGGCGATTACTCCTACGACGGTGCCGGCCAGCTGCGCGGGGTGAGTACCTCGGCGGGTAGTGCCCGCTACAGCTATGACGACAGCGGTAACCCGCAGTCGGTGGCGAGGTCCGCTGCGGGTGCGGTGACGGTGGGCAGCATCGCGCCGAGCCGGGCCGCGGTCGGTGCGAGTGTCACGATCAGTGGTACCGGGTTCTCGGCGACCGCGTCGTCGAACGCGGTGAAGTTCAACGGTACGACGGCTACGGTGTCGTCGGCTTCGCTGACCCGGCTTGTGGTGACGGTGCCGTCCGGGACGGTCAGCGGCGTGGTCACGGTGACCGTCGGTGGTAGCACGGCGAGCAGCGTGCAGGTCTTCACGGTTCTGTCGGGCGTCGCGGTGCCGACGGTCACCGCGGTGTCCCCGCTGGTCGCTGACGCGGGCGCGGCTGTGACGATCACCGGTACTGGGTTCTCCACCACGGTGGCCGGTAACAATGTGTCCTTCGGGCGTACCCGGGCTCGGGTCACTGCGGCTTCGGCGACCAGCTTGACGGTGACCGTGCCGCAGGCGGCTGGCTCCGGCCGGGTCAGTGTGGCGACTGCGGGTGGCACCGCGACCAGCCCCGCCGATTTCGTTGCCGTCGGTAAGCCGTTCACCGCCGCCGCTGTCGGTACCACCGGTGTGCTGAATGTTGACGGCACGGCCACCAGCGTCACGTTCAGCACGGCTGGCAAGGCCGCGCTGCTGCGTTTCACCGGTGCCAAGGGGCAACGGCTCAGCCTCGGCCTGACCGGTTCCACAGCCGGGGATGTGAACATTTACGGCTATACCCCGTTCGGTGCCGCGTTCGCGCGGTACGAGCTGGAGGGGCCGTGGAGCGTCACCAATCTGGCCGGCGGCCTGGCCCTGCCGCCGCTGCCGGCCAGCGGGACGTACCAGTTCGCCGTGCAGCCGGTGACGTCCACCGCGACCGGCTCGGTGACCGCGACCCTGTCCACCCGGGTCAGTGCTGCGTTGAACCTCACCGGCTCCGGCACGACCGTGTCCCTGTCCCGCGCCGGTCAGCAGGCTGATCTCACGGTTGCGGCTACCGCGGGTCAGCAGATCGGGATCGGCTTCACCGGCAGCACCTTCGCGTCCACCGCGCTGACCGGGCTTCTTGTCGACAACTCCGGTGCCGCGCTGCTCTGGAACAACTCCGACGGCTCGAAGAGCCGACGAGTCCGGATCAACCTCGGCGGCAGCGACGTCGACTTCGTCGCCCCCACCACCGGGACGTACACGCTCACCTTCGGCTCCACCGATGCCGGTACCGGATCGGTCACCGTCACCGCGTCGGCGGCCCAGAACCTGGGCAGCCTGACCACCACGACAACCAAGGCCGTCTCGGTCACCCGCCCCGGCCAGGACGTGGTGACCACCTTCAGCGGATCCGCCGGGCAATTGCTCAGCCTCGACCTCGAAAATGCGACGACCACTTACATCCCGTTCGTTCAAGTGGCCGGTCCGGACGGCGTGGTGGTCGCCGAAGGAGACGCGACCGGGGGCCGGTTCGACCTGCCGTCGCTGCCTGCCACCGGCACCTACACCGTTCGGATCAACCTTTACTCCGGTACCGGAACGTTCACCCTGCGGCTGCTGCAGCGGCAAAGCTCGGGGACACTCAGCCTCACCGGCGCGGGAACGACGGTCACTCTTTCCCAGGTCGGTGCCCAAGCGGACCTGACCTTCGCGGCGACCTC
>DASRYP010000335.1:0-5745 GCA_035687165.1 Actinoplanes sp.
CGCGGCCCGGGGCCGGGGCGAAGATCCCGCTCATCGGTAGGCCTTCTCTCCACTGGTCAACGCCAGATAGACGTCCTCGAGGGTGCGCCGACGGGTATTCACGGCGGTGACCTGGGCTCCGGCGGCGGCGAACCAGCCCAGCACGTCCGCGATGGCCGCCGCGTCGAGCACGCCCGTGATCGCGTACTCGCCCGGGGTCTGCTCGGTGATCTTGAAGTCGACCAGCCGGCCGTCAGGCACGAGACCCGGCTCGGCGCGTACCTCAAGAAGGTCGATGCCGGCGGCGGCGGTGAGCTCGGCCGGGCTGCCGGTCGCGGCGACGACCCCCGCGCGCATGATGACGACCTCGTCGGCCAACCGCTCGGCCTCATCGAGCAGATGGGTCGTGAGCAGCACCGACACGCCGTCGGCGCGCAACTCTTCGAGCAGCCGCCAGGTCAGGTGCCGGGCCTCGGTGTCCATGCCGGCCGTCGGCTCGTCCAGGAAGACCAACTCGGGGCGGCCGACCAGGGCCACGGCGAGGGAAAGGCGCTGCTGCTCGCCACCGGAGAGCCGACGCCACCTCGTACGCTCGAACTTCCGCAGGCCGAGGCGGTCGAGCAGCATGTCGACGTCGAGCGGGGTGGCGGCGAAACTCGCGAACAGGCGCAGGATCTCGCCGGCCGTGGCCCACGGATAGACCCCACCGGACTGCAGCATGATGCCGAGGCGAGGCATGAGCGCGTCGTGGTCGTCCATCGGGTCGAGGCCGAGAATGCGGACGGTGCCGCTGTCGGCCCGCCGGAAACCCTCACAGACCTGCAGCAGGCTGGTCTTTCCGGCGCCGTTGTGCCCAAGCAGCGACAACACCGTGCCACGGGGCACGTTCAGTGACACACCGTCGACGGCTGTCCTACCGCCGTAGCGCACGACGAGCCCGCTCACCTCGACCGCGTCGTCCGACATCCGTCCGCCTTGCTGTTGAGTGGGGTGCGGTCAACTACTTTACGTGCCGCCCCTTCCCGGACGGCCGAGGGCGGGCACGCCCTATTAGGGTGCTCACAATGACCGTGGTGGAGATCTACACCGACGGGGCCTGCGCGCCCAATCCCGGCCCTGGTGGCTGGGGTGCCGTGCTGCGCTACGACACCAAGGAGAAGGACCTGTTCGGAGGCACCGCGGAGTCGACGACGAACAACCGGATGGAGCTGATGGCGCCGATCCGGGCGCTCGAGACGCTGAACCGGGCGCCGATGACGGTGCAGCTCTACACGGACAGCATCTATGTGCGCGACGGGATCACGAAGTGGTTGCCACGCTGGTCGGCCAACGGATGGCAGACGTCGGCGCGGCAGCCGGTCAAGAACGTGGATCTCTGGAAGCGGCTGAACGAGGCGGTGCAGCGCCATGACGTGCAGTGGCACTGGGTAAAGGGACATGCCGGGCACCCCGAGAACGAGCGCGCCGATCGGCTGGCGGCCCGGGGGCTGCAGGAAGCCGTCGCGACCGGCGAAATTGTCGGCGGCGCCTGATCCCGAACGGTCCGGGACCGCTGGGAGACGATCGGAACCGGAGCGTTCCCGTTAATTCGAACGGGGTAGGTCAAAAGGGCCATAGCTACTGATCTATCACCTTGGAAAGAATCGTCCCATGACCGCGCCCGGCGACTCAGTGCTCGTCTTCATCCTGCTGGCCGTCTTCGTGGCCAGCCTCGCCTACGCCGCCGGTCGCCTGCACCAGCGCTACCAGCTCCGGCAGGACCGCGAGGACGCCTACCGCGACGGCTACGAGACCGCCTCGAGCCGGGTCTTCAGCCTCGCCGCCCGAGCCGTCTCCGCGAGGCGCACCGCCCGAGCCACCGCTTCCGTGCGTTCCGGCAGACCACGCAGGTCCGCCGCACACGCGATCGCCGCCGGCGAGACGCCCACCGGGCCCACTCCCGCAACCCCGCACGCCGCACCTTCACGACCTGCGCACGGCTCTCCCGCCGCGCCCTCAGGACCCACCGCCGAGCCGCCAGGACCTCCTCGCGCTGACGCTTCCGCCGTACGTGGATCTGCGCACGCTTCGCGGAGAGCCGACCCGGGGCGCGCTGTCCGGCACCAAGGCGTCGCGGCCAAGCAGAATTCGGCACCGCCACGATCGGCTGTGCCCCCTGCGCCCGCGGCCGACAGCTCCTCTCTCCTCGCCGAGTCCGCTCGCCTCGGTGAGTCCGCTCGCCTCGCCGGGCCGGACGAAGTGCTCGGCCGGCGGCCGAGCCGACGCCGTGCCCCCGAGTCGCCCGCAGGCTCCCTGCTCGGGTTCCCGGTCCCGCCCCCGCCTCCGCTGCACACCCGGTGCGAGCCGACCGCCGTCGGCGGGGTGAGCTACCAGCCGTTCCCCGATCCACGCCCCGCGGACGGCTCCGCCCCCGTGCTGGGCCGCCGCTCCCCCGAACCCGCCTCGCCGATCGACTCCCCCGCCGACCCGTCTGAAGACCAGGACGAAAACACTTCGGACGAGGCCGGCCCCGACAAACCGCGCGAACGCCCCTCCGGCGGCAAACACACCGTCCCCGACGAGCTCGTACGCGCGGTCACCTACCGGCTGCCACCCGACCGCATCTTCCGCGCGAAGGTCCCCAACAGCACACCTCTCCCCGAACAGACCACGACCCCGCTCGCTGTCCCCAAGCCCCGCCGCCGCGCGAACGAGAATGTCGCACCCCCGCCCTGACGTGATCGCTGGGTGGGCGCAAAGCGGATAGCGGCTCGAGCATGTGTTGTTGGGGTGGTGGGACCCGGGCCGATGTCATACTTGGCTGTCTTGTCGCTGAGAGTGCTCGGAGCGCTATGCCCGTCGACGATGTGACCGTTCGCCGGCCTACGTTGACTCAGGTGGCCGCGCTTGCCGGCGTCAGCCTCAAGACTGCGTCCCGGGCGCTCAACCAGGAGCCTAACGTGGCGCCCTCGACGGGGCGGCGGGTTCGAGACGCGGCCGACATTCTTGGTTATCGGCTCAACGGGATTGCCCGGGAGTTGCGGCGTGGGGCCACTTCCGCGCTTGTGGGGTTGGTCAGCGGGGATCTGACCAACCCGTTCTACTCTGCCGTGGCCAGTGGGATCGAGCGGGAACTGCGGCAGCACGGGTTGCTGCTGATCACCGCCAACAACGACGAGGACGCCATCTTGGAGCGCAGCCTCGTCGACGCGTTTCTCGAACGGCGGGTGCGGGCGCTGCTGGTCATCCCGAGCGCCGACGACCATGAGTACCTGGCCATCGAGGGGAACCGGGGGGTGCCGTTCGTGTTTCTCGATCGGCCGCCGGACGGGTTGTCGGCCGACGCGGTTCTGATCGACAACGCGGGCGGGGCTCGGGCGGCGGGCGACCATCTGCTGGCCGGGGGGCATCGCCGAATCGCGCTGGTGGCCGATCTGGTGCGGATGGCGCCGCAGCGGGGAAGGATCGACGGATTCCTGGATGCCATGCGAGCAGCCGGCAACCATGCCTGGGAGCCATTCGTCCGAACGGACGTTCATGACGTACGCCATGCCGAGCGCGCTGTTCGTGAGTTGCTCTCGCGTGAGTCGGCACCGACGGCGATCTTCACGACCAACAACCGGCTCACGACGGGGGCGCTGCGCGGGATGCGCGGGATGGAAAATCCGCCGGCGCTGGTCGGGTTCGACGACTTCGACCTGGCCGACGTGCTGGGGACGACCGTGGTAGCGCACGACATGACCGCTCTCGGGCGGGAGGCGGCACGCCTGGCCTATGAGCGAATCAGCGGACATTCCGGGCCCGCCCGGACCATCGTGATTTCTACCTCTATCATTGCCCGCGGCTCGGGCGAGCGCCCTCCGCGATAACCCGCGATCCCGGGGCAACGATTCGGTCAAATCGCCCGTGGCGCAGCCGCCTCAGGAGCTTGATCGGCCCTAGGCTCAGCGTGTGAAGACGGAGGATATGCGCACCGGCCACGGCTACGCCGAACGGATGGCCTACGCCTGTCAGAAGGACCCCGCCGACCTGGCCCGGCGGGTCCGGGTGAAACGGCTCGTCACCGCCCTCACGGTGGGCTGGGCGATCATCGTCCCGATCCTGATCGGATACGCGGTGACCGGCCGCGAGCGCGAGACCGAGGTGATCTCCGTTGCCGCCTTGCTCACCGTGCTGCTGCCCTTCCTGGGCGCGGTCATCGCGACGCACGGCCGACGGTTCGGCATCGGTGCGGCGTACGTCGTCCTGACGCTCTTGATGGTCCTGCCCGCGGTATGGGTCGCCCAGCTCGGCTGATTCCGGCACGATGAGCCGATGGCGGAGAAGGAAGAGCGGGACGGGGTCGCGCTGACCAATCTCGACCAGGAGTTGTTCGAGGAGGCGGGCGCCACCAAGCGTGACCTCGTCGACTACCTGGACGCGGTGCGTGACCGCATCCTGCCGGTGCTGCGTGACCGGCCGCTCTCGGTGATCCGCCTGCTGCGCGGGCAGGACAAGTTCATGCAGAAGAACCTGCCCAAATACACACCCGAGTGGGTGCCGCGCACGGCGGTGTGGGCCGAGGCTTCGCACCGGGAGGTCTCCTACGCGCTCTGCAACGACCGCCGCACCCTGCTGTGGTTCGGCAACCAGCGCGCGATCGAGTACCACCCCACCCTGATGCTCGCCGGGGACCATCACCCCACCCACCTGATCATGGATCTGGACCCGCCCGAGGGGGGCCACTTCCAGCTCGCCGTGCGCGCCGCCCGCCTGGTGCGCGAGGCGCTGACGAGCGCGGGCATGGCCGGGGCGGTGAAGACGAGCGGGGCCAAGGGCGTGCACGTCTTCGTCCCGCTCGACGGCACGAGCGACCCGGAACAGGTCGCCGCGGCCACCCGCGCGGTCGCGGTCCGGGCCGAACGACTCGATCCCGAACTGGCCACGACCGCGTTCATCCGCGAGGACCGGCACGGCAAGGTCTTCCTCGACGCGACCCGCTCCGGCGGTGCGACCGTCGTCGCCGCGTACAGCCCGCGCGTGCGTCCCGGTGTGCCGGTCTCGTTCCCGGTCGCGTGGGACGACCTCGACGACGTCACGCCCGGCGACTTCACCGTGCACACCGCGCCGGGCCTGCTCGGCGACCGCGATCCGTGGGCCGAGGCGATGCCCGCGCCGCAGGCTCTCGACCCGGGGCTGGTCGAGGAGGGGCGGACGATCCCGGTCGCCCGGGTGCAGGCGATGCATGAGGGCAAACGCCGGGCCAAGGCACGTCGCGAGGCCGGCTGACCACGGCGAGCGCTCGGGCACCTGATCGTCGCCTCGCTGAGCGCGGGCACCGGCTTCGACCACCACCGAGCCGACCACCCGGACGGGGGACACCGGACGTGGGGGTGCCCATACCGCCGGGCCAGCCCCGGTGGGGCTGACAGGATCCGGACATGAGTCGTTTCCGTGGTGCGTTGGTCGCATCGGTAGTGACCGGCGCGGTTCTCGCCGTCGGCGGGACCGCCGGTGCCAGCGCCGACGACGGTTATCGAGCCTCGATCCGGACCGTCGACAACGCCGTCGCGAGGACGATGATCGGGGTCTCCTGGCGTCCGGGCTGCCCGGTGCCCATCGCGGACCTGCGCCGGGTGCGGCTGACCCATTGGGGCTTCGACGGCGAACGGCATCAGGGCGAGCTGATCGTCCACAAGGACGTGGCGCGCAGCGTGGTAGCCGTCTTCCACACCATCTATTCGGTGCGGTTTCCGGTCCGGAGGATGCAGCGCGTGGACCGCTACCGGGCCGACGACAACGCGTCGA
>DASRYP010000336.1:0-5830 GCA_035687165.1 Actinoplanes sp.
ACCTTCACCTGGCCGCGCGGCCTGCTCAGCGGCGAGCGGGTGCGCGATCTGGCCGATCGCTGGCGGGTCGCCCTGAGGCTGCTCGCCGCCGACCGGGACGCGGGCGGGCACACGCCGTCCGACCTGGCCCTGGTCGAGCTCAGCCAGGACGACATCGACAGCTTCGAGGCCGAGTTCGCCGACCTCGACTCCGAGTGGGAGACGCAGTGACCGCCAAGAAGTCCGGGCTCGAGGACGTCCTGCCGCTGACCCCGCTGCAGGAGGGTCTGCTGTTCCACGCCCTCTACGACGGCGACGCGCCGGACGTCTACACCGTGTCGATGACGCTCGAACTGACCGGGCCGCTTGATCGGGACCGGCTGCGCGCCGCGGGACAGGCGCTGCTGGACCGGCACGCCAATCTGCGGGCCGGATTCCGCCGTACGGCCAAGGGCACCACGGTCGCCGCGATCCCGGCTCGCGCGCGCCTGCCCTGGGCCGAGCACGACGTCAGCACCGCCGAGGAGGCCGAGCGGCTCGTCGAGGAGGACCGCGGCCGCCGCTTCGACATGGCCCGGCCGCCGCTGCTGCGCCTGCTGCTGGTGCGCCTCGGGCCCGCCGAGCACCGGCTCACCATCGCCCACCACCACATCCTGCTCGACGGCTGGTCCGCGCCGCTGCTCGTCAAGGAACTGCTCGACCTGTACGCGCGGCCGGGCTCCCTGCCCCCGGTGACGCCGTACAAGGCGTACCTGGCCTGGCTCTCCCGATGGGACAAGCAGGCGGCGACCGAAGCGTGGCGGCGTGCCCTCGCGGGTCTCGACGAGCCGACTCGGATCGCGCCCGCCGGAACACGGCCCGTCGCGCCCGACCCGGTGTCGGTCAGCCTCGACGCCGGCCTGAGCGCCCGCCTCACCGGCGTGGCCCGCGTCCACGGCCTGACCCTCAACACGGTCGTCCAGGCGGCCTGGGGGCTGCTGCTGGCCCGCACGACCGGCCGCGACGACGTCGTCTTCGGCGCCACCGTCTCGGGCCGGCCGCCGCAGCTGCCCGGGGTCGAGTCGATGATCGGCCTGTTCATCAACACCGTTCCGGTACGCGTCCGGATCGACCCCGCCGAGCCGGTCCGCGCGCTGCTCGCCCGCCTGCAGGACGAGCAGGCCGCCCTCATCGAGCACCAATACCTCGGCCTGGCCGACATCCAGCGCCTGGCCGGGCACGGCGAGCTGTTCGACACGCTGACCGTCTTCGAGAGCTACCCGTCCGAGGACGGCGACCCGGTGCCGGGCCTGCGGGTCACGCAGGTCGACGACCAGGACGCCACGCACTACCCGCTCGTGCTGATCGCCGAGCCCGGCGAGCGGATCGGGCTGGAGATCCGGTACCGCGCCGACGTGGTCTCCCCGGAGACCGCCGGAGCCCTGCTCGACCGGCTCACCCGCATCCTCACCGCCTTCGCCGGCGACCCCGCCGTCCCGGTCGGCCGCATCGCCCTGCTCTCCCCGACCGAGCGCGCCGCCGTGCTGGGTGAGTGGAGTGGCAGCGTCGAAGGCCTCGCGCTCACCACGTTCCCGCGGCGGTTCGCCGAGATGGCGGCCGCGTTCCCCGGCCGCACCGCGGTGGTTCTCGGTGACGAGCAGGTCAGCTACGCCGAGCTGGATGCGAGGTCGGCCCGGCTCGCCGCAGCGCTCGCCGCCCGTGGGGTGGGGCCGGGCGACGTCGTCGCGGTCGCCCTGCCGCGCTCGACCGACCTTGTCACGGCGTTGGTCGGCGTCCTGCGCTCGGGTGCCGCCTACCTCGCGCTCGACCTGGATTATCCGGCCGACCGGCTCAGCTTCATGATCGCGGACGCGCGGCCGGCCTGCGTCGTGACCCGCGGTGACGATGTCCCCGGCGACCTGCCCGTGGTCGACGTGGCCGCCCCGCCGATCGCGCCCGGGACCGCACCGCGCGAGCCGGGTCCGCTCGACGCGGCGTACGTGATCTACACCTCCGGGTCGACCGGCCGGCCCAAGGGGGTCGTAGTCACGCACGAGGGCGCGGCGAAGCTGCTCGCCACCCAGCAGCGGCGGCTCGGCCTCGACGAGAACACGCGCGCCCCGCTCTTCGCTTCGCCCAGCTTCGACCTCGCGTACTGGGAGCTGTGCTGGGCGCTGCTGTCCGGCGGCGCGCTGATCGTCGTGCCGGCCGAGCTGCGGGTGCCCGGCCAGGCGCTGGTCGACTACCTGACCAAGCAGGAGATCACTCAGGTCGCGCTGCCGCCGTCGGTGCTGAGCGCGCTGCCCGCCGCGGCACAGTTGCCGCTCGGCATCACGTTGATCGTCGGCACCGAGGAGGTTCCGGCCCGGCTGGTCGAGCGGTTCGCGACCGGGCGGCGCATGTTCAACGCGTACGGACCGACCGAGACCAGCGTCAACGCCACGCTCTGGGAGGTGCCGGCGGTCATCACCGGCACCGTGCCGATCGGCGTGCCCGACCCGGGCCAGCTCGCCTATGTGCTCGACAGCGGCCTCAACCCGGTTCCCCCCGGTGCGGTCGGCGAGCTCTACCTCGGCGGCCTCGGCCTGGCCCGCGGCTACCTCGACCAGCCCGGACTGACCGCCGAGCGGTTCCTGCCCGACCCGTTCGCCGCACCCGGCCGCCGCATGTACCGCACCGGCGATCTGGTCCGCTGGACCGCGTTCGGCGCCCTGGAGTTCGTGGGGCGGGCCGACCACCAGGTGAAGATCCGCGGGTTCCGGGTGGAGCTCGGCGAGATCGAGGCGGTCGTCGCGCGACAGCCCGGGGTCCGGCAGGCCGCCGTCGTGCTGCGCACCGACAATGGGGTCAAGCGCGTCGTCGCGTACGTCGTCGGTGATTTTGACGTTGCCCGGCTTCGTGCCGCCGTGGCCGCGACGCTGCCCGACTACCTGGTTCCCGGCGCGTTCGTGGCCCTGGCGAAGCTGCCGGTGTCGGTGAACGGCAAGCTCGATCGGGGTGCCCTGCCCGCGCCCGACCTCAGCGCGGGGGCGGCCGGGCGGAGGCCGCGCACGCCCCGTGAGAAGCTGCTCTGCGACGTCTTCGCCGACGTGCTCGGCGTGCCGGAGCTCGGCATCGACGACGACTTCTTCGCGCTGGGCGGCGACAGCATCATGTCGATGCAGCTCGTGGGGCGGGCCCGCGCGGCCGGGCTGCTGATCACGCCGCGGCAGGTCTTCCAGAACCGCACCCCGGCCAGGCTCGTCGCCGTCGCCGGCACGGTCTCGAGCGCCGCCGCGGTCCCGGCGGCGCTGTCGCTGATCACCCTGACCGACGCGGACCGGCGTGAGCTGGCCGCGCTCGGCGGCGAAGTGGGCGAGGTGCGGGAAGTGCTGCCGCTCGCGCCGCTGCAGAGCGGGCTGCTTTTCCAGACCCTGCTCGACGACGGCGGTCCCGACGTCTACACCGTCCGGACGGTCCTGGACCTGACCGGGCCGATCGACGCCGACCGGCTGCGGGCCGCGGCGGGGGCCCTGCTGGACCGGCACGGCAACCTGGCCGCGTCGTTCCACCACCTGTCCTCCGGTACGGCGGTGAGTGTCGTCCCGGCCGCGGTGACGATCCCGTGGACGTCGGTGGACGTGACCGGCGACGACGAGGCCTGGGAACGCTTGCTCGCGTCGCAGGGGCGGCGGTTCGACCCGGCGGCCGGGCCGCTCGTGCGGTTCGCGCTCGCCCGCACCGGGCCGGACACCCACAAGCTCGTGCTGAACACGCATCACCTGCTGCTCGACGGCTGGTCCCGCGGGCCGCTGATGGCCGAGCTCTCCGCGCTCTACCGGTCCCCTTCGGCGCCGTCCACGATCAAGCCCTTCCGCGACTACCTCGCCTGGCTGGCCGGTCAGGACCGGCGGACCGCCGAACAGGCCTGGGCCGCCGCGTTGCACGGCCTGGCCGAGCCGACCCGGGTCGCGCCCGGCGGCGGACAGCGCGCGGCCCTGGCGCCGTCGGTCGTCGAGGTCGCGCTCTCCGCGGCTCGCACGGCGTCGTTGACCGCGCTCGCCCGGGCCCGCGGCCTCACCCTCAACACCGTCGTCCAGGCCGCCTGGGCGCTGCTGCTCGCCCGGCTCACCGGCCGCGACGACGTGGTGTTCGGTGCGACCGTCGCGGGCCGTCCGGCGGCGCTGCCCGGCGTCGAGGACATGATCGGCCTGTTCATCAACACCGTTCCGGTACGCGTGCGGATCGACCCCGCCGAGCCCGTGAACGCGCTGCTCGACCGGCTGCAGGACGAGCAGTCCGCCCTGCTGGAACACCAATACCTGAGCCTGACCGACATCCAGCGGGCCGCGGGCGGCGGCGAGCTGTTCGACACGCTGCTGGTCTTCGAGAACTACCCGGACCGCGAGGACACCGGCGGCGACGGCGGTCTGCCGATCACCGCAACCGACGGCCACGACGCGACCCACTACCCGCTCACCCTGATCGCCGAGCCGGGCAGCACGCTGCGGCTGGCCGTCGAGTACCGGCCCGACCTGTTCGACGCGGCCCACGCACGCTGGCTGGCCGAGGCGCTGCGCACCGTCGTGGACGGTCTGGTCGGCGGACTCGACGCGCCGGTCGGACGGGTCGCGCTGCTGCCTGCCCTGCCCGCCGGGGGCCAGGGTGCGGCGGTCGAGCTGCCCTCCGCGACGCTGCCCGAGCTGCTGACCGCGCAGGCGGCGGCGACTCCGGACGCGATCGCCGTGATCGGTCCCGACGGGACCACCCTGACCTACCGCGAACTGGACGAGCGGACCGACCGGCTGGCCCGGGTTCTGGCGGGAGCGGGAGCCAGGCCGGAGACCGTGGTGGCGATCGCCCTGCCCCGGTCGCTCGACCTGGTGATCGCGATCCACGCCGTCGGCAAGGCGGGCGCCGCCTACCTGCCGCTCGACCTGGACCACCCGCGCGCCCGGCTCGACGCCATGCTGGCCGACGCCCAGCCGGTCGCTGTCCTCGACGCAGCCACCTTCGACGCAGCCGTCCTCGACGCAGCCGTCCTCGACACTGCCGCCTTCGCCGGCCCGGAAGTCAGGCCGACGCCGGCCGGGCCGCGCAATCCCGCCTACGTCATCTACACCTCGGGTTCGACCGGTGCGCCGAAGGGCGTGGCCGTCGAGCACGCCGGGATCGTCAACCGGCTGCGCTGGATGCAGGACGAGTACGCCCTCACCCCGGACGACCGGGTGCTGCAGAAGACCCCGGCCGGCTTCGACGTGTCCGTCTGGGAGTTCTTCTGGCCGCTGATCACCGGCGCCACCCTGGTCGTGGCCCGCCCCGACGGCCACCGCGACCCGACCTACCTCGCCGAGCTCGTCCGCCGCGAGGCCGTGACCACCGTCCACTTCGTGCCGTCGATGCTGGCCGCGTTCCTGGCCGAGCCGGCCGTGGCCGCGTGCACGTCGCTGCGCCGGGTCGTCTGCAGCGGCGAGGCCCTGCCGACCGCGCTCGCCGACCGTTTCCACGTGCTGCTGCCGAACGCCGAGCTGCACAACCTGTACGGCCCCACCGAGGCGTCCGTCGACGTCACCGCCTGGCCCGCCGCGCGCGGGACCGGCCGTGGCACGGTCCCGATCGGCGGCCCGGTGTGGAACAGCCGGGTCAGCGTGCTCGACATGTTCCTGCGCCCGGTGCCGGTGGGCGTGCCCGGCGAGCTCTACCTCTCCGGCGTGCAGCTGGCTCGCGGCTATCGCGGCCGCCCGGGCCGCACCGCGGACCGCTTCGTGGCCGACCCGTTCGGCGTGCCCGGATCGCGCGTGTACCGCACCGGCGACCTGGTGCGCTGGCGTGCGGACGGCGACATCGAGTTTCTGGGGCGCGTGGACGAGCAGGTGAAGCTGCGTGGCTTCCG
>DASRYP010000337.1:0-5586 GCA_035687165.1 Actinoplanes sp.
TCGGCGCCGTGCCCGGCGGCGACCGCCAGGGCGGACAGGCCGCGCAGAGCGTCCAGGAACGACAGCCGGGCCGGGGCCACCTCGCCGCCGGCCGTGGCCGAGTGCGGCCTCGTGTCCTGCGACATCTACCGGGTTCGACAATCCACGACGCGATCAACGAGAAGCCGGCACCTGAGGTAACGACCGCGCACCGACGCCCGTGCCGTGGCCCCTCCTGGGAGGTAAGCCGGCCGAGGTCCTGGCCGAGATGCTGAACCGGGACACCGGACGACGGAGAATTCCATTAGCATCAGTCAATGCGACGTCGTGTGCTGACCGTTCTCGTCACCGTACTGGCTCTCCTCCCGTTCCCGGGCGCGGCAAGCGCGCGCACCACCACCACCGCCGCTACCTCGGACGACCTGGCTGATCGCCTCGCCGCCATCCCGGGGTTGACCATCGTGTCGCAGAGCGCACCCACCGGCTACCGGTTCTTCGTGCTCACCTACCGCCAGCCGGCCGACCACCGGCATCCCGGTCGGGGCAGCTACGAGCAGCGGCTCACCCTGTTGCACCGCTCCACCGCTGCGCCCGTCGTGCTGGCGACCGGCGGGTACGGGCTGGCGGCCACGCCCCGGCCCACGCGCACCGAGCCGACCGCGCTGCTCGACGGCAACCAGGTCTCGGTCGAGCACCGGTTCTTCACCCCGTCGCGGCCGCAGCCGGCGGACTGGTCCGACCTGACCATCTGGCAGGAGGCGAGCGACGAGCACCGGATCGTCCAGGCGCTCAAGACCGTCTACTCCGGCAAGTGGATCCAGACGGGTGCCAGCAAGGGCGGCATGACCTCGGTCTATCACCGCCGGTTCTACCCGCGTGACGTGGACGGCGTGGTTGCCTACGTCGCGCCGAACGACGCGCTCAACGACCTGGACGGGGCGTACGACAGGTTCTTCACCACCGTGGGCGACGCCGCCTGTCGCAGCGCGCTCGACAGCGTACAGAAGGAGGCTCTCAAGCGGCGTGACCGGCTGGTGCCCCGGCTGGAAACGGACGCGGCCGAGCAGGGCTGGACCTTCGCCCGGACGCTCGGGACCGCCGACCGGTCGTACGAGCTGACCGTCCTCGACACCGTCTGGGCCTTCTGGCAGTACCAGTCGGCCGCCGACTGCCCCGACGTGCCCGGCGCCACCGCCACCGACGAGCAGCTCTACGAGTGGATCGACGCGGTCGCCTCCTGGTCGTTCTACACCGACCAGGGCCTGGAGCCCTACTGGCCGTACTACTACCAGGCCGCGGCCCAGCTCGGCTGGCCCAATCTGCGCTTCGACCACCTGCGCGGGCTGCGGAAATACCCGGCTCTCTACACGGCGCTCTCGGCCCTGCCGAAGGAGCTCCGCGTCCGGCACAACCCGCTGCCCATGATCGACGTGGACCTGTGGGTGCGTACCGCCGCCGAGCGCATGATGTTCGTCTACGGCCAGAACGACCCGTGGGGCGGCGAGCGTTTCGTCCCCAGCCGCCGCGACTCCCACCTCTTCGTCGCTCCGGGCGCCAACCACGGCGCGAACATCTCCCGTCTGATCCCCGCCGACGCGGCCCAGGCCACCACCACCCTGCGCCGCTGGGCCGGCCTCCCCGCCACCGCCCCCGACACACTGCGCGTCGCCGAACTCCCCCTCGACGACATGCTGGAGACCCGCCGGCCGCGCTGACCTGAGCTTCCCCGAGAGCTGTCGTAGGTGACCCGACCAGATCGACGAGTACGGACCATTCGTTCGCGGTGCCGGCGGTTCGCCGCTCACCGACGAGGCCCTGGTCGACCTGTCGGCGTACGCCCTCGATCGCTTAAGGCCCGGCCCCCGTCACGGCTCGAGCAGATGCTCGGCGGACGGTGTGATGAGCTCGATGTCGGAGCGGGCCGGGGCGGGGCTGCGCCAGTCGGCCAGCAGGATGGTGGCGTCGTCCTGCAGCCGGTCGTCCTGATAGTCCAGGATCGCGTGGACCAGCCGCCGGGCCGTCTCGGGCGCGGGGAGCTGGTCGGCCACGGCTTTGAGGGCGAAGTCGATGAGCCGCTCGGTGCCGAACTGCTCGCCCTTCGGCGAGCGGGCCTCGATGATGCCGTCGGTGTAGAGCAGGAGGCGGTCACCCGGTTCGAGCGTCTCCTCCACCACCACCGGCGGCCGCTTGTCACCCAGGGTCACCGGCAGGGCGGTCGGGGTCGGCAGGACCTTGGCCACGCGGCCCTGGCGGATCACGATGCCGCTCGGATGACCGGCGGAAATGACCTGCAGGACGCCCGTACGCTGGTCGATCTCAGCCAGCACGGCCGTGATCAGGCCGTACCGGTCGTGCGTGCGGACCGCGTCGTCGATGTGGTGATAAGTGTCGATCAGGCTCATCCGGCCGCGGCGAGCGTTGCGATAGGACGCCAGCGCGAGCGAGGCGAGCATGACCGCGCGCATCCCCCCGGAGGAGCCGTGCCCGGCGGCGTCGAACAACGCCAGGTGCGCGATCTCCCCGTTGACGGCGTAGTCGAAGGCGTCCCCGCCGACGTCGTAACACGGTTCCAGGATGCCGCTGATCATCAGGTGGCCGGTGGAGAACGACAGCGGGGGGAGCTGCGCGCGCAGCATCTCGGCGGCCAACCGCATCGGCTCGCGGCGGCGTACCTGCTCGATCGTGTCGCTGTAGAGGCTGCGGGTGACGACCAGCTCGGCCATCAGGGACGACACCGAGACGCACCGGTCGACGGCCTCGTCGTCCAGCGGCGCCGACGAGACGATCTCGAGCACTCCCATCCGCTCGCTGCCGTTGATCAGGGGCGCCCACAGCCGGGCGCCGTCCTCCGACTCACCCGCGCAGGGGCTCACCAGGGTGTAGGCCCGCCCGGCCAGGGTCCCTTCGACGCGGACGGGATCGCGCTCGGGGGCCGAGCCGCCGAGCAGGGGCAACAGCAGTCGTTGCTGGTGGTCCACCACGTAGATGACGATGGCGGCGACGCCGATCAGGTCGGCCGCCCGCATGGCCATCTCCGGCAGATCCTCCGGTCGGGCATGGTGCGACTGGCGCAGCAGCTGCCGCAGCGCTTCCAGGGTGCTCACGCGGATCCCTTCGGGTTCACCCGACCAGGATGCCCTGCCTGAGCCGCGGGCAACCGGTGGGGCGGACGATCTCAGGGTGATGTCACTCGCAGCATCACCACGGCGGTGACGCCGTGCCGCGTTCCGGTGATCGACATGGCGTCGCTGAGCGTGCGGGCCAGCACCAGCCCACGCCCACCCTCCGTGTCGGCGGCCGGGAACGTCCCGGTCGGCGGGACCCCGGCGACGAATCCGGGACCGTGGTCGCTGACCTCGGCGACCAGCATGCCGCGGCCGAGCCGCAGGGTGAGAACGCCGCGGCCGCCGCCGTGGCCGGCGGCGTTGATGACCAGTTCGTGCACCGCGATCAGGAAGTCCGCGGCGGCGTCGCCGGTCACCCCCGCGTCACGGATCCAGCCGGACGCGGCCCGGCGCACGACCGGCACGTCGTCGGCCGAGAACCTGTGCGTGAAGGCGACCGGCAGGTCTCGGGCCAGCTCCAGGCCGCCGCTGTCACCTGCCCGCATCAATACCGATCCCGCAGCCACGGACGACCATTAACCCGGTACGTGAACCACAAACCTGGACAAGCCGTCAATAGTTCCGGAGCGGCGTTTTAGGGGGTTTTCGGCTGGCGGGACGGGCGGCCGAGCAAAAGCTGGTAGACCTCGTGGACGGCGGTCGCGGTGCCGGCGGCGGCATAGGTGGCTTCGGCCCGGCGGCGGGCCGCGACACCCTCGTGGCGGCAGAGCTCGGGCGCGGCGAAGTGAGCCGTGACGGCGGCGGCGAGACCCGCCACGTCCTGCGGGGGCACCACGGTGCCCGCGGGCGGCAACGGACCGCCGAGCAGGGCCTCCGCGCTGCCCGCCACGTCACTGGCGACGGTCGGTCGGCCCGAAGCCATCCCCTCCAGCAACGACAGGGAGAGCCCCTCCCAGCGGGACGGCGACAGCACCAGGTCGGCCGCGGCCAGCACCGGCCGCACGTCGGGGCGGGCCGCATAGGTCACGACACCGTGAACGCCGTCGACGCTGTTGCCGTACCCCTCGCCCATCAGCACCAGCAGCGCGCCCGGCACGGCGGCCCGCACCAGCGGCCACGCCGCCAGCGCGACGTCCTGGCCCTTCTGCACCGACTTACGGCCCACGATGACGGCGACGCGCGCCTCCTCGGGCAGGCCCAGCGTCCGACGGGCGGCGGACGGGTCCGCCGGGGGCGCGAAGCGGGTCAGGTCGACCCCGTTGAGCACCACCCGCCCGACGGCCGCGATGCCGGCCGCCTCGCCCTGGCGCAGTTCCCGATGACTGCAGAAGAGCGTCATGTGCGCCCACCGCGCGGCATATCGTTCCCACCCGACCGCGGCGGCCCGCGTCCGGCCGGAAGCGAGGAACGACCACGCGTGCGGCTGGAACACCGTCGGGTGCCGCCCCCGCAGCGCGAGCCGGCCGACCAGTCCCGCCTTGCTGGAGTGCAGATGCACCAGGTCCGGGCGGAGGCCGGCCATGATGTGCCGCAGCCGCTCACGTTCCCGGAGAACTTCCGGGCCCGGTCCGCGCTCCGACTCCCACACCCGCCACCGGACACCCGCCGCGGCGAGCCGGCCGGGCAGTTCGCCGTCCGGGCAGGCCACCGTCACGTCCAAGCCCGCCGCCGCCTGCGCCACCGCCAGGCTAAGCACCGTCCGGGCCACCCCGGCGCTCGTCGGCTGAGTCACGTGCAGGACAGCCGTCACCGGGTCAGCGCCTGACCCGGTCGAACGCCGTCAGGGCCAGTTCCTCGAAGCTGCCCGCCACCCGCCCCCACTCGAAGCGGCGGCTCCAGTCGCGAGCCGCGGCCGACATCCGCGCCCGGCGTGCGTCGTCGGTGAGCAGCTCGGTGACGGCGGCGGCCACCTGCCGCGGGTCGGTGGGGTCGACCAGGACGCCGCTGACCCCGTCGCGTACGGCGTCGACCACGCCGCCCTGCGATCCCGCGACGATCGGCAGCCCGGCCGCCGCCGCCTCGGCGTAGACGATCCCGAAGCCCTCGCCGGTGCGCCCGTCGCCGGCGGTGCGGCTCGGCAGGACGAAGACGTCGCTCGACGAGAGCAGTCGGTCGCGGGTGACGTCGTCGACCGGGCCGACCAGTTCCACGTGCGCGCCGAGGCCCCGGGCCCGCACCTCCGATCGAAGCCAGTCCGTGCGGTCGCCGCCGCCGACCACTGTCCAGAGCACGTCCGGGATCCGGTCACGGATCATCGGCAGCGCGTCGAGGATCACGTCGTGTCCCTTGTAGGCGTCGTTGATCCGGGCCACGGTCAGAATCGTCGGGCGGGTCCGGGGTGACCCGGTCGCGACGCGCGGCGACGGGATCCCCGGCGGGATGACCGAGAGCGGACCGGACCGGGGCGCCACCGCCCGCACCAGGCTCCGGGTGTAGTTGCTGACCGCCACCCCCCGGTCGGCCCGGCGGGCGCAGAAGCGGGTCGCGCCCGGCCAGGTCGGCACCTCCTTGGCGTGGTAGTACTGAATCCAGACGGCGCCGG
>DASRYP010000338.1:0-9303 GCA_035687165.1 Actinoplanes sp.
GCCGAGCGCGGGGCCGGCCATGAAGGACATCTCGGTCGAGATCGAGTCGAGGGCGAACGCGGGGAGCCGCTGGGCCTCGGGTGTCAGAGCACTGATCGACTGTCGTGCCACGGAGAACGCCGGCAGGGCCAGGAAGCCGCCGACCAGGGCCATCGCCAGCAGGGCCGGGTAGGGCACGGCTTGAGCCAGTGACCAGAAGAGCACCTCGGCCACCGTGGTCAGGACGAGCACCAGGCGCAGGCCGCGCCGGTCGATGACGCGGCCCAGCACGGGGGCGCCGACCGAGCCGCCGATGGTGAACGCCGCACCGATCAGGCCCGCGGCGCCGTAGCCCCGGCCCAGATCGTTCACGACGTGCAGGGTGAGCACGACGGCACCGGCCGCGATCGGGATGCGGGCCAGCGTCGCCACCGCCAACAGTGACTTGATGCCGGGCAGGGCGAGCGTCTCCCGGTAAGGCTTCAACAGCATGGTGTTCCTGACCTCCAGGGGCTCATCCTGCCCTGGGGGTCTGACAAAACCTATGCGGCGACGATCGGCTCGCCTGTAGTCTCGATCATTGCCGCCGTCAAGTCCTTGATCGCGGCTGCCGTCGCGCCCACGGAGACACCGGCGGTGAGTTCGAGCAGCACCGTCGTCGCGAACCCCTCGGACTTCGCGTCCAGCGCGGTCGCCCGTACGCAATAGTCTGTGGCGATCCCCACCACCTCGACCTCGGTCACGTTCCGGGCGCGCAACCACGTGGCGAGGTTGTCGCCCGCCTCTGTCTCGCCTTCGAAGCCCGAGTAGGCAGCCTGGTATTCGCCCTTGCGGAACACCGCCTCGACCCGGTCGGTCCGCAGTTCGGGGTGGAAGTCGGTGCCCGTGGTGCCCACCACGCAGTGCTTCGGCCAGCTGTCCACGTAATCCGGGTTATCGCCGAAATGCGTGCCCGGGCTGATGTGCCAGTCCTTGGTGGCGACCACGTGGTCCCACCGGTCGCCGGCCCTGTCGAGCACGAGCGAGATGCCCGCGGCGACCGCGGCCCCGCCGGTGACCGCCAGGGAGCCTCCCTCGCAGAAGTCGTTCTGGACGTCGACGATGATCAGCGCGCGTGTCACGGGAACCCCTAGCTGGTCGGGACGATGGTGACGGGGACGGCCGGGTCGCCGGCCGAGAGCTTCAGCCCCTCCCACGGTATCGAGATCAGGCACTGCCGTAGGTGTTCCCGCGACTCCTGGAGGGTCGGCACGTCGACCGCCTGGCCGCCGACGACGAGCGAGCGCTGCAGGAGCCGGTCGTTGGTGGCGTGGTCGGGCACGCCCTGGGAGACCACGATCTCCTCGGTCGCCGTGCCCGTGGGCTTGTGCCGGCGGACAGCCGTCTTGCGGCCGCCGACCGTCGCCTTGTTCTCGGAGCGCTTGACGACCGGCCGCCCCTCGACCTCGACGAGCTTGTAGACCAGGCCCGCGGTCGGCGCACCCGAGCCGGTGACCACTGCGGTGCCGGCACCGTACATGTCGACCGGCTCGGCGGCGAGCGCGGCGATCGCGTACTCGTCCATGTCGCCGGAGACGACGATCTTGGTCTCGGTGGCGCCGAGCGAGTCGAGCAGCTCCCGCGAGTGCTGGGCCAGCACCGACAGGTCGCCCGAGTCGATGCGCACGGCCCGCAGGTCGGGGCCGGCCACCGCGATCGCGTTGCGGATGCCCTGGGCGATGTCGTACGTGTCGACCAGCAGGGTCGTGTTCTTGCCCAGCGCCGCCACCTGGGAGGCGAACGCGGCCGGCTCGTCGTCGTGCAGCAGGGTGAAGGCGTGCGCCGAGGTGCCGGTGGTCGGGATGCCGTAGCGAGCCCCCGCCGCGAGGTTGGACGTGGACGCGAAGCCGGCGAGGTAGGCGGCCCGGGCGGCGGCGATGGCCGAGTCCTCATGCGTCCGCCGGGAACCCATCTCGATGATCGGCCGCCCGCGTGCCGCGGTGACCATGCGAGCCGCCCCCGCCGCCACCGCCGAGTCGTGGTTGAGCACCGAGAGGATCAGCGTCTCGAGCACCACGCACTCGGCGAACGTGCCGCTGACCGTCAGGATCGGGGAGCCGGGAAAGAAGAGCTCACCCTCGGCGTAGCCGTCGATGTCGCCGGTGAAGCGGTAGTCGGCCAGCCACCGGGCGGTCGTCTCGTCGACGATGCCCGCCCCGCGCAGGAAGTCGATCTCGGCCTCGCCGAACCGGAAGTCCCGGATCAGCTCGACCAGCCGGCCCGGTCCGGCCACCACGCCGTAGCGCCGCCCGCTGGGCAGCCGGCGGGCGAAGACCTCGAAGACGCAGCGCCGGTCGGCCGTGCCGTCCTGGAGGGCGGCACGGACCATCGTCAGCTCGTACTGATCGGTCATCAGCGCGGGGGCGTAGGTGTTCACGGAACCACCCTATTGCGCCGGACGGCCACGGACGAACCGCGGTTTGACCTGCGGATCGGCGTTCCGGTTCACCGATGCGGCAAAACCGGTGGCAACATGGGGGCATGGCTCTGCCACAGGTCGCTCCCCTAGAGAGCCCCGAGATCGAGGAGGCACCCGCATACGATCGGCCGTGGGTGACGATCGTCTGGGATGATCCGGTCAACCTCATGTCGTACGTGACCTGGGTGTTTCAAAAGCTTTTCGGTTACTCGAAGGAGAAAGCCGAAGAGTTGATGCTCGACGTGCACAACAAGGGCAGGGCGGTGGTGAGCTCCGGTGCGCGCGAGCGAATGGAAATGGACGCCAACCAGCTGCACGGATACGGTCTCTGGGCGACGGTGGACCGGGACTGAACACCGCGGGAGAGAGCAGATGTTCCGACGCAACGGCAGCCAGTGCGTGGCCACGTTCGAGGTGGACGAGGTGCGCGTCCTGCGCAAGGTCGCCGGCGAGGTGGTCGGGCTGTTGACAGACGGCATGGATCACACTGATCCGGTCGTCAGCCGGCTCTTCCCCGACATCTATCCGGACCTTCCCGACGACTCCGCCGAATTTCGCCTCTACACCGAGGGGGAGCTGAAGACGGGCAAGATCGATCAGGCCGGGGCGATCCTCGCGGCGCTGCCCGTCGAGGGCGAGGGGGAGGTACGCCTCGACGGCGAGGCCGCCGAGGCCTGGCTGCGCGCGATCAACGACGCCCGGCTGGCGATGGGCACTCGGCTCGACATCCAGGCCGACACCGACCTGAGCGCCGAGCTCGACGCCGCCGTCCTGGACGACCCGGGTTCGAGCCGCGTCTTCCAGCTCAGCGTCTACGCGTACCTGGGCTATCTGCAGGAATCCCTGCTCAACGCGTTGCCCGAGATCGAGTGACCGCGGCCACTGGCGGGGCGGGCGAATTCGCACGGTAATGTGAAGGGCGTGCTGACCATCGACAGCGCGATCGTCGACGCGATCGTCGCCCACGCCCGCCGGGACCACCCCGACGAGGCCTGCGGCGTGGTCGCCGGCCCGATCGGCGGCGGCCTGCCGACCCGGCTCATCCCGATGGACAACGTGGCCCGGTCGATGACGTTCTACGAGTTCGACTCCATGGAGCAGCTACGCGTGTGGCGCGAGATGGACGACAACGACGAGGAACCGGTGGTCATCTACCACTCGCACACGGCTACCGAGGCTTACCCGTCGCGCACCGACATCTCGTTCGCGGGGGAGCCCGGGGCGCACTATCTGCTGGTCTCCACGCGCGAGAGCGACTCGGCGGAGATTCGATCGTTCCGCATAGTGGACGGCGTAGTGACCGAGGAAAAGATCAACATCGTGGATGCGACGGTGGACGCGTGAAGGCGAGCGTTGTGCAGTCGTACATGTTCGGGCAGAGCCCGGTCGCGGTCTTCTACGAGTGTCGCTGAAGACCTCCGCGCAGACCGCCCTGCCCTCAGTTCGACCTTCCCTGTTTGGAGCATTCACCGTCATGGCTATCGAAGTTCGCATTCCCACCATCCTGCGCAGCTACACCGGCGGCGCCAAGATCGTCGAGGGTGCCGGCGACTCGCTGAGCGCGCTCCTCGACGACCTCGACACCAGGCACAACGGCCTCAAGGGGCGGCTCGTCACCACCGAGGGCGGCCTGCACAAGTTCGTCAACATCTACGTCAACGACGAGGACGTCCGCTTCCTCGGCGCGCTCGACGCCAAGCTCAGCGACGGTGACTCGATCACCATCCTGCCGGCCGTGGCCGGCGGCGCCCTGGGCTTCGTCGCGGCCGCCGCGCTACTAGGGGAGTACCGGTCCAACCGCGCCACCGCCGCCCCTGACCGGACTGAAGGCTAGTTCTTCATGGCTCGCTTCGAGAGCCTCTTGGATGCTTGCGGGGGCACGCCGCTCGTCGGCCTGCCCCGCCTCTCGCCGACGGTGCCCGAAGGGGCGCCGCCGGTGCGGCTCTGGGCCAAGCTCGAGGACCGCAACCCGACCGGCAGCATCAAGGACCGGGCCGCGCTCTACATGGTCCGCGAGGCCGAGGAGTCCGGCCACCTGCACCCGGGCGACACCATCCTCGAGCCGACCAGCGGCAACACCGGCATCGCCCTGGCCATGGTGGCCAAGCTGCGCGGCTATCGCCTGGTCTGCGTGATGCCCGAAAACGTCTCGGCCGAGCGGGTCCAGATCCTGCGGATGTACGGTGCCGAGATCATCTTCTCGCCGGCCGCGGGTGGTTCCAATCAGGCCGTCGCCACCGCCAAGCAGATCGCCGCCGAGCACCCCGACTGGAAGATGCTCTACCAGTACGGCAACCCGGCGAATGCCCGCGCGCACTACGAGACCACCGGTCCCGAGCTGCTGCACGACCTGCCGACGATCACCCACTTCGTGGCCGGCCTGGGCACCACGGGCACGCTGATGGGCGCCGGCCGCTTCCTCAAGGAGAAAGTCGACGGCATCCAGATCGTCGCCGCCGAGCCGCGCTACGGCGAGCTGGTCTACGGTCTGCGCAACATCGACGAGGGTTACGTGCCCGAGCTCTACGACGCTTCGGTGCTCGACCGCCGTTTCTCGGTAGGCACCCGTGACGCCGTGCTGCGCACCCGCCAGCTCGTCGAGGTCGAGGGCATCTTCGCGGGCTTCTCCAGTGGCGCGATCCTGCATGCCGCGGTCGCCGTGGCGCACGAGGCGGTCAAGGCCGGCCGCCGGGCCGATGTGGCCTTCGTCATTGCCGACGGCGGCTGGAAATACCTTTCGACCGGCGCCTACGGCGGCACTCTGAACGACGCCGAGGAAGCTCTGGAAGGACAACTCTGGGCTTAATACAGGGCCGCTATCAGAATGTCGACGGTCAGCGGCCCGATCGCGCAAGCGAGGAGCAACCAGGGCAGAACGGGACGGTGGATCGACAGGAACGCGCCCACCGTCAGAGCGACGCTCAGCAATCCGAAAAGGGCGAGCGTCGGTATGAACCAGAAGGGCGCCCCACCGATCACAGTGACGAAGGCGCGCATCCCCACACCGACCGTGGTGAAGCCCACCAAGGCCGCCCCGCTGACCATTGTGAGCAGGCGCGCGGTGCCCGGCGTCGGATCATCGGGGGCAGGGAAGCGGAAGAGCGACTCGTGGTCCTCGAAACCCGCGCCCGCCGGTGTAGTCTCCCAGCCACCGAACGGCATGATCTCCGCCGCCTCGGTGCGTGGGGTGCGGTTTTTCTGGACCGTGGTCACGCTGCCTCCGTCTGATCCATCCTCAGAAGTCCTCACTTTGTGCAACGCAAACGACTCACCGGACGTAACGGGAATTGCGTTAATGGTCGAGGTCACGAGTGGTGTGATGTACGTTGTCGATTTGGCGACAAATCGATCAGACGTTTACATGGCGCGCAGGTCCCGGCGTACGCTTCGCACCGTGATTGACTGGTCTGAAGAGTTCGGCACGGACCGGTCGAGCGGGGCGTGTTCGACCCAGCGTGAGCCAGAGGGACCCGCATGCGACTGACCGTTCTCGGCTGTGCCGGCAGTTTTCCTGGCCCCGAGTCGGCTTGTTCCGCCTATCTCGTCGAAGCCGAGGGTTTCCGGCTGCTGGTCGACTTCGGCTCGGGTTCGCTCTCCGCGCTGCAGCGTTACTCCGACATGAACAAGATCGACGCGATCATCCTCACGCATCTCCATTGCGACCACATGCTGGACGCCTGCACCTACATCGTGGTCCGTCGATACGATCCGGCCGGCGCGCTGCCCCCGGTGCCGGTCTACGCCCCGTTGGGCGCCGCCGAGCGCATCTCCTCCGCCTACAGCCAGGACACCGAGCCGGTCGACGATGTCTACACGTTCTACGGCCTGCAGCCGGGGACGTTCCCGATCGGTCCCTTCTCGATCACCGTCGATCGCGTCAACCATCCGATCGAGACCTATGGCGTACGGATCGAGCACGCTGGGCGAGTGATCGCCTACTCTTCGGACACGGCACCGTGCGAGCCGCTGCTGCGATTGGCCGCCGGAGCCGACTTGTTTCTCTGTGAGGCCAGTTACCTCGACGGCGCCGACAACCCCCCTGGCCTGCACCTCACCGGTGGTGAGGCGGGGGAGGCGGCGACCAAGGCGGACGTCGGGAGGCTGCTGCTGACTCATCTCGTGCCCGCCTGGGTCTCCGAGGCATCTATTGTGGATGCCGCGGTCGCAGCGTTTACGGGACCGGTTGAGGTCGTGCGGCCGGGTGCCCGCTACGATCTCTAAGCCTCAGGACCGGGCGGGATACGGTCTTAGCACGAGAGCATCAGCGGATCGTGATCTTGGAGTTGTTGCATGCGCATTGTTCGCTTGGCCAACTTCGTGACAACCCATTCGGGTGGCCTGCGGACCGCGCTTCGTAACCTCGGCGAGGGCTACCAGCGCGCCGGGCACGAGGCGGTGCTGATCGTTCCCGGACGTGAGCACTCCGACAGGAAGACCTCGCAGGGACGCGTCATCACGCTGCCCAGCGCCCAGTTGCCCCGCACCGGTGGTTACCGCGTGATGGCCGGTCGGCGCGAGCTCACCCGGCTCCTCGACGATCTGGAACCCGACCGCATCGAGGTCTCCGACCGCACCACCCTGCGCTGGACGGGTGGCTGGGCCCGGCAGCGCGGCGTCGGCTCGATGATGGTTTCGCACGAGAGCCTGGCCGGCCTGCTCGGCATCTGGGGCATGCCCAAGCGCGACTCCCTGGCCGACAAGTTCAACCTGCGTACGGCCGAATACTTCGACCAGATCGTCTGCACCACCTCGTTCGCGGCCGCCGAGTTCCGCCGGATCGGCGTGCCCAACCTGACCGAGGTGCCGCTCGGCGTCGACCTGGACGCGTTCAACCCCTCGCGCGCCGACCCGGGCGTCCGCAACCGTTATGCCCGTCCCGGCGAGCTGCTGGTGGTCTTCTGCAGCCGGCTCTCCGGCGTCAAGCGGCCTGAGCTCGCGGTGGACACGATCGCGGCGCTGCGTAACGACAAGGTGCCGGCGGTCCTCGCGGTGGCCGGAGACGGCACCCGGCGGGCCGCGCTGGCCTATCGTGCGGCCCGGCTCCCCGTCCGCTTCGCCGGCCACATCGCCGACCGGTCGGCCGTGGCCGCCCTGCTCGCCAGCGCCGACGTGGTGCTGGCCCCGGGACCGGTCGAGACCTTCGGCCTGGCCGCCCTCGAGGCGCTGGCCTGCGGCACCCCGGTCGTGGTCAACGAGTCGAGCGCCCTGCCCGAGGTGGTGGGCGACGCCGGCGTCGCGGTGCCCGGCACTCCGGAGGGCTTCGCCCGGGGCGTCCGCCGTCTGATGGAGCGTCCGGAGCTCGAGCGCCGGGCGGCCGCGCGCGCCCGGGCCGAGCATTTCGGATGGCCCCAGGCGGTCGACGGTTTCCTGCGCGCCCACGGCGCGCTGCCCGAGGCGGCTCGTTCGGCCGTGCCGCGGCCCGCCACCGCGGCGGTGCTGCGCCCGGCCGTGCCCCGCCCGGTTTACCCGGCCGAGCCCGCCACCGGCTGGTTCGGCTGAGGTTATCCACAGATCTCGGTGACCTCGGTTCGGGAGCGTGGTTGTCCACAGGCGTGGGGCGGACGCAGCGGTCCGGCGCTCGGCCTAATAGGGTTCAGGCATGGCACGCCCCGACGGCCGCTCGGCCGACCAGCTCCGACCGGTCACTCTCACCCGGAACTGGAGCATCCACCCCGAGGGGTCGGTGCTCGTCGAGTTCGGCAACACGCGAGTGCTGTGCACCGCGAGTGTCACCGAGGGCGTGCCCCGCTGGCGCAAGGGCTCCGGCCTCGGCTGGGTCACCGCCGAATACGCGATGCTCCCGCGCGCGACCAACACCCGTGGCGACCGTGAGAGCATCAAGGGCAAGGTCGGCGGCCGCACCCACGAGATCTCCCGGCTGATCGGCCGCAGCCTGCGGGCCGCCATCGACCTCAAGGCCCTCGGGGAAAACTCGATCGTCCTCGACTGCGACGTCCTGCAGGCCGACGGCGGCACCCGCACGGCCGCGATCACCGGCGCATATGTCGCGTTGCACGACGCGGTGGGCTGGCTCGCCGAGCGTAAGTCCCTGGCCGGCCGGGTCGACAAGGTCATGCACCGTTCGATCCAGGCGGTCAGCGTCGGCATCGTCGAGGGCGAGCCCCGGCTCGATCTGATGTATCTCGAGGATGTTGCCGCCGAGGTCGACATGAACGTGGTGGCCACCGGCGACGGCGATTTTGTCGAGGTGCAGGGCACGGGGGAGAACGGCGTCTTCCGCCGCGACCAGATGGACGCGCTGCTCGACCTGGCCCTCGCCGGGTGCGTCGAGCTGGCCGCCGCTCAGCAGAAGGCGCTGGCCGCGTGAGTGCGAAACTGCTGCTCGCTACGGCGAACAAGAAGAAGCTGGTCGAGCTCCAGCGCATCCTCGACCTGTCGCTCGGCACCAACCGCATCGCGCTGATCGGCCTGGCCGACTTCGAGGGCTATCCCGACATTCCCGAGACCGGCCTGACCTTCGGCGAGAACGCGCTGATCAAGGCCCGCGAGGGAGCCAAGCGCACCGGGCTGCCCACGGTCGCCGACGACTCAGGTCTCGCGGTCGACGCGCTCAACGGCATGCCGGGCGTCTTCAGTGCCCGCTGGTCCGGGGCGCACGGGCAGGATGACGCCAACCTCGACCTGGTGCTGGCCCAGATCGCCGACGTCCCCGACGGCCAGCGCGGTGGCGCGTTCGTCTGTGCCGCGGCGCTCGTGCTGCCCAACGGCCGCGAGCACCTGGTCGAGGGCCGGCAGACGGGCCGGATCCTGCGGGCACGCCGGGGCGAGGGCGGCTTCGGCTACGACCCGATCTTCCTGGGCGAGGGTCAGTCCCGCACGAATGCGGAGCTTTCGCCCGCCGAGAA
>DASRYP010000339.1:0-5172 GCA_035687165.1 Actinoplanes sp.
CGCCGACCTGGCTGCGGCGCTGCCCTTTCTGAGCGTCCCGGCCCAGGTCGAGCCGGGCACCACCGCCGACCGGCCGGTAGTGATCGGGGCCGAGGAACTTTATCGCCGGGTCGCCGAACCGGAACCGCCGCTGCTGCTCGACGTGCGCTGGGCGCTCGGCGATCCGAACGGGGCCGAGCACTACCGGGCGGGGCACCTGCCCGGCGCCGTCTACGTCGACCTGGACACCGAGCTGGCCGGGCCGCCCGGCGCCGGACGGCACCCGTTGCCGCCGGTGGACCAGCTCCAGGCCGCCGCGCGGCGTTGGGGGCTGAGCCAAGGCCGCTCGGTCGTGGTCTATGACAACACTGGTGGGCTGGCCGCCGGCCGGGCCTGGTGGTTGCTGCGCTGGGCCGGCGTGCCTGACGTGCGCCTGCTCGACGGTGGACTGGCCGCCTGGCGGGCCGCCGGATACGCCGAGGGCACCGGTGCGGCGCGGACCCGGGCGGCGGGGGACGTCGTGCTGCGGGGTGGTCACCTGCCGACGATCACGGCCGACGAGGCCGCGGCCTGGAGCGGCACGCTGTTCGACGCCCGGGCGGCCGAGCGGTACCGCGGCGAGGTGGAGCCGGTGGACGCGCGGGCCGGGCACATCCCGGGTGCGGTGAGCGCGCCGACCACGGGAAACCTGCGGGACGGCGTACCGCTGTTCAAGACCGCCGAGGAGTTACGTGCCCGCTTCGCCGGGGCGGCCGGGCCGGTCGGCGTCTACTGCGGATCCGGGGTGACCGCCGCCCACGAGATCGTCGCCCTGGCGATCGCGGGAATCGACGCGGCGCTCTACCCAGGATCGTGGTCGGCCTGGTCCGCCGACCCTGCACGGCCGGTCGCGACCTCTTCGACCCGTCCGGAATCCTGAGCCCCGGCAACGCAATCTGACCACGCCCCGCGGGGAAAGCGGGGCTCCCGGCCCTGCTTTCCCCGCCCCGGAGGGTGCAGCCGGACACGCGGGCAGGTGATTTATCGGCTATACGGGCACCCGCGGCGAAAAGTTGCCGCCCGGTAGCCCGTCCACCGGCTAGCAGCGGGCGCGTTCGATTCTCGCGTTCGATTGTCAGAGGAGCCGGGCGTTGTTCCGAGCGGTCTCGAGGACCTCGTCGAGGCCGCCCGCCAACACCTGCCGGGCGACGCTGAGGGTGAAGCCCTTCACCGTCGACGCGGGCACGTGCGCCGGCAGCGCCAGGGCGGTCGGGTCGACCACCACGTCGACCACGACGGGACCACCGGTGTGGGCCAGCGCGACCCGAAGCCCTTCCGCCAGGTCGGCCGGATCCTCGATGCGGATCCCCTTCGCGCCCATCGCCTCGGCGACGGCGGCGAAGTTCGGATTGGCCAGGTCGGTCCCGAAGGGCACGTAGCCGGCCTCCTCCTGCTCGATCTTGACGAAGCCGAGGGCGCTGTTGTTCAGCACGATCTGCACGACCTGGGCCCGGCGATGGACCTGGGTGAGCAGGTCGCCCAGGCCGAGCATGCTGAAGCCGCCGTCGCCGCAGAGCGCGATCGTCTGCCGCCCGGGAAAGGCGAGCTGCGCCCCGAAGGCATTGGGTGCCGCGTTCGCCATCGAGGCCCAGGAGAACGACCCGAACAGACGGCGGCGAGGGCCGTACTGAATGTGCCGGGCAGCCCAGATGACCGCGGTGCCGGTGTCGGCGAAGAACAGCGCGTCATCGTCGGCGAGCTCGCTCAGCGTAGCGGCCAGGTACTCGGGCCGGATCGGCTTGATGTGCTGCCCTTTGTCGGTGAAGTGCCGCTGCATCTTCGTGTGGAACCGCTCGGTCTTGGCCACGCATCGGGAAAGGAATTTGCCGGCCTGTTTCTGTTCCAGCATCGGCAACAGAGAAGCCACGGTGGCCCGCACATCGCCCGCCGCCCCGATCTCCACCGGCACCCGGCGGCCCAGCCGGCTCGGGTCCTGGTCGACCTGAATGACCTGCACCTTCTTCTGCGGCAGGAATGAGCTGAACGGGAAGTCGGTGCCGAGCATGAGCAGTACGTCGGCATGATTGATCGCGTCCCAGCAGCCGCCGTAACCGAGCAGCCCGGTCATTCCGACCGCGTTCGGATTGTCGTGCTCGAGGAATTGCTTGCCCTTGAGTGAATAGCCGACCGGTGCGCCTAGCTTCTGGGCCAGGGCCCGCACCTCGTCCTGCGCGTCCGCGCAGCCGAACCCGCCGAAGATCGCCACCGTCTCGGCATCGTTGATCATCGCAGCCATCGCCGCGACGTCCTCCGCGGGTGCGGACGCCCGCTGCGGGCGGGGCAGGAGAATCTCGTAGCGGCCGGCCGGGGCGTCGGCCGCGGCGACGTCCCCGGGGATGGACAGCACGGTCGGGCCGCCGCGCGTCACCGCGGTCGTGACGGCACAGGTCACCACCGTGCGCAGCTGGTGCGGGTTGACCAGCCGGCCCACATAGAGCGCGGCCGGAGCGAAGAACTGGTACGGATTGAGCTCCTCGACCGTCTCGGTGTCCTGCATGCCCGACTCGATGTCGCCGGCCAGCACGATGATCGGCACCCCTTCCTTGCGGGCGTCGAGCAGGCCGTTGATCAGGTGCGCGACCCCGGGGCCGGCCGTACCGCAGACGGCGACCGGATTCCCGGTCAGGCGAGCCTCGGCGACGGCGGCGAAGACGCCGTACTCCTCGTGGCGCACGTGCACGAAGTCGATCGCGCCGTTGCGGCGCATCGCTTCGAGCACCGGGTTGAGCGCGTCCCCGACGACCCCGTAGCAGCGGCGGACCCCGGCACTGACCAGCATCTGCCACAATCCGTCGGCGACGGTACCCGGCGTCGTGGGCTCGCCCCCGGCCGTCTGCGCGGCAATCTGCGGATCAAAGCTCGGAATGGTGTTCGTCATCGCAACCTCTCACGGGTTCAGAACGTGCCGGCACGGTGGGTCAGCACCACGTTACGGGGGATGCCGCACCAGTTGACGTCGTATCCGGCCGCTGCCAACGCGCGAGACTGAGCAGCTCGGAAGGTGATTCAAGCCTAGGGCGCTCGAAATCGGAGCGGGAATAACACGATTACGCCATACGACTCGATCAGCGCGCCCCCGGCGTCGTGCCGTAACCACGTAACCACGCTCCGACCCCGGCCCCGGGATCGGCTCTCGGTAACGGATCGCATCACCTACCGGCTAGCTGCAATGTGGGGTCGCCCGCTGCCTGGCACAGTCAGCACGTGCCATTCCGTTGTCTGGTGGTAGACGACAATCAGCGCTACCTCGAGGTCGCTCGCCGCAGCCTCGAGTGGCAAGGGCTGGACACGGTCGGCGCCGCCACCAGCATCGCCTCCGCCCTCGAGGCAGTCGCGACCACCCGGCCGGACGTGGTCCTGGTCGACGTGTCGCTGGGCCTGGAGAGCGGCTTCGAACTGCTCCGGCGCCTGGTCGAGGCCTTCCCCTACCTGGACGGCCGAGTGTTGATGATCTCGACCCGCGCCGAGGAGGACTACGCCGAGTTGCTGGAGAGCACACGGGCCGCGGGCTTCCTGGCGAAGTCGGCGCTGACCGTGACGGCGATCCGCGGCCTCATACCCGACCTGCCGTGAAGTCGTAGCCGTCCAAGACGGACGGGGCGTACCGGCGGGCGATCGGCAGATCCGCGATCAGGGTGGTGCCCACGCCGCTCGGGCTCACCACCGACAACGACCCGCCGAGCGCCTCGACACGATCGGCGATGCCGAGCAGTCCCGACCCGTTGGCGGTGTCGGCACCCCCGACCCCGTCGTCGGCGACGGTGATCCGCACGCCGTCGTTGTCGAGGGTCAGCTCCACCAAGACCGCGCGGGCCTGAGCGTGCTTGGCGACATTGGTCAGGGCCTCGGCGACCACGTAGTAGCAGGCGATCTCGACAAGATCGTTGACGCCCGGCCAGTCGTCGGGGAAGACCAGCCGGACGGGCGTCGGACAGCGGCGGACGAGCGCTCGTACGGCCGTGGCCAGGCCACCCTCGGAGAGCACAGCGGGATGCAGCCCGCGCGACAGATCGCGCAGATCGGTCAGGATCGAGTCGACCTCGTCGGCCGTCGCGGTCACGTCCGCTCCTTCGAGCCGCTCGCGGGTCCGCAGCTCCAGGGCGAGGGCGACCAGCCGCTGCTGGGCCCCGTCGTGCAGATCACGCTCGAACCGCCGGCGGGCCTCGTCGGTGGCGGTCACGATCCGCTCGCGGGAGGCGCGCAGGCGTTCCTCCGCCTCGGTGTTGCGGATGGCCGTCGCGATCAGGTCGATGCAGTCCAGGATCGGCTGCACGACGCGTTCCGGCAGGCGGCCCGGCTGCGGCGAGGCGACCGTCAGCACACCCCACAGCCGGCCCCGGACGAAGACCGGGCAGGCGATGGTCGACAGCAAGCCCGCTTTCCGGGCCAGCCGGGCCGGTTCGCCCGCGATGCCGTCGTAGCCGTCGAGACGTACGGTCCGGCCGGCCCGGCGCACCCGGGCGACCGCGACGTCACCGGAGAGCACCGTGGTCGAGCCGACCGGGAAGAGGTTGTCCAGCAGTCCCGTGCTGGCCACCACCGTGGTGCCGTCGCCGTCGCCGTAGCGGAAGAGCCGCACGTCCTCGACCGAGAGCAGCCGGGCCAGATCCTCGGTCACGGTCTGGCAGACGTCCTGCCAGGAGGCCTGCCGGGCGACCAGGGTGGCGACCCGCCGGATGGTGGCCTGCTCGTCGACGAGACGACGCACCTCGGCCCGCCCGGTCGCGTTGGCCAGCGCGGTGCTCACCAGTTCGGCGAACCCACCGGCCTGGCGCTCGGTGTCCTTAGCGAGCACCTCGCCCTTCGGGGAGTGCACGACGATTCCGCCCCAGAGTTCCCCCTGCGCGAAGACGGGGGCCATGACCGACGTGCCGACCGGCAGGTGTTCCCGGACGGCCGCACCGACCACCCCCTCGACGCCGGACCAGTCGTCGAGACGAACGGCTCTCCGCTCACTCGCGACCCGGGCGCCCAGGCTGTTTCCGGCCACCGGCCACCGGACGGGCATCTCCTCGTGTGTCCCGTCCGCGGCCCACAGCGCGACGATGCTGATGGATTCCGCGGAGTCGTAGCGCATCATCTGGGCGCGATTGGCGTGGCACAACTCACCGACTTCCGACAGGACCGTCTCCCAGACCTGCTCCGGTTCCGCGC
>DASRYP010000340.1:0-3400 GCA_035687165.1 Actinoplanes sp.
TCCTCGGTCAGGATCGCCTCGTCCTGGGCCAGCGCCTGCTCGAGAACGTTGACCACGAAGGCCTCGTCGGTCTGCGGGCTGACCGTGTCGAGCTGCCCGACGAACTGGGCGGGTGACCTGGCCAGCACGTCTTGCAGCCGCTGGCCGGGGTCGCCGGCGGCCTTGTCGGTGATGCGCCGGTAGAGCATGCCGACGTCGGCGTTGAACGGCAGCGCCCAGAAGTCGCCGGAGCCGGGCCGCTCGCTGAGCCGGCGCACCAGCGGCAGCAGCGTGATCTCGCCGCGCGGGGTGATCGGGACGATGCGGCCCTCGTCGGCGAAGCGAGGGATGTGGATGACGTCGAGGTTGAAGATGTCGGCCCTGGTGCCGAGGAACTGCTCGTACTGGTCGCGAGTGGAGCTGTTGACCTCCTTCACCTCGATGCGGGCACCGGGGTTGAGCTCGTTCCACATCGTGACCAGGAGCCGGCGACCGCCGGTCGGGTCAGCGCCGGTCGCCAGGGTGAGCTGGACGGACTCCCGGCGGGTCAGCACATAGCCGGCGGCGGCCGAGAGCGTGCCCGCGGTGAGGACACCGGCGAGGAAGGACCGTCGTGAGTAGAGCTCCGTCATGCAGCCTCCGTTCGCGCTACACACGGTACTCGCTTGATCGCCTCCACGTGATCCCGGTCACCCGTTGGAAACCTGCCTCGGCGCGACTATTAAGAGGGTCTGCTCAAGCCCCGCCGCGGCACCGTCTCGCTGGACGGCCAGGACATCACCCGACTCGCGGCGCATCAGCGGGTCGCGCGCGAGATGGCGTCCGTCCCGCAGGGCCAGCAAAGCTTCCCGCACCTGACCGCCGGACGGCTGGGCCTCATGCTCGGCCTGGTCCCCCCGACCAGGCCTTTCGCAACTAGCCGATCACCTGCAGCGCTTGCAGGAACATCTGCACGAGCCTGCCGATCGCAATGATCAGGATGATCGCGACCGGGATCGGCCACACCGCCGGCTTGTCCATCTCTTGGGCTCCCTCTTTCCGCAGCTCAATCCACTGAACCGGGAGGAGGGGCGAACGCCATTGGTCAAGGTTCACACCGTTCGCGCCCCGCAGGCGGATGATGTCGACACCAGTTCTGAGCACCCCCTCGGCAGGAGGCCCGGCATGGGCGACCGCGGCCTCCCCCTGTCCACGAGGTCCCGGTGATCTCACCCGACGCCGACGGGCAACGAGGCAGCTCCCCCACTGATCCACGAGGAGATCCTCCTGCCCGACGCTTCCTTAACCAGGAACCAGTCGCACTTCGCCAGGGCCCGCCGCAGACAAATCTGTCGGTGAGGCGGTTCGGCTCATGAGAGCCGGATGACCTGCCGCCGGGCACCGGCGACACTGCCGACAACGATCCAGAAGAACAGGATCAGGGCGGCCTCCAGCGCGACATAGCCAAGCGCCAGGCCCGCGACGGCCACGCCGCGGCCGGACTTGGCATCGACGAGCGTCAGGCCCGGAGCAGCTTGCCGTTGACCTTGCCCATCCCCGCTCTTGCGGCCGTCGAGCATCGGCCCGATCCCAGCTAATCCGAAGGGCCCATGACATACCCGAATTGGGCGATCGACCCGGCCCGGTCGATCTCGTCAAGGACGTCGGTCGCGAAGCTCGCGATCGGCGGGTCGTCGGCGCGATCGCGCCAGCCGGCCATCCGGACGGATTTCCACTCGAGGTTGACCTCGCCGTTCTCGATATGGAAGCCACCACCGCGCTCGAAAAGGAGAAGCAGCGGCTCGAACGGATCCTGAAGGTCGGCGGGGATCTCGATCCCCGCCGATGCACTGAGCGCAGCCCACTGCAGGATGAACGGCACGATACGGGCCACGTTCCGCCCGCCGGCGTCCACCTTCTCGAGCACGTCGTCCACCACACGTTGATCGGCGCGAACTGCGGAATCGACGCACGCGGCGATGTCGAAGAACGGGACGGGCGAATCACATCCGTAGGTTGCCGCCCACCGCGCCGCCCGGCGGAAGTACTCCTTCACCAGCGCGGCCTTCGACCAGGCCTGGTCGCCCCGGCGCTCCCAGTCGATCGCGCTCAGGCGTTCAGCCATCTCCTGTACTGCTTCGTCCGGTGTCATCGCCCTAATCCTCGCAAAGCAATAATAACGATCTCGTCGAGGTTCGACAGGTCGGGAGCCATCACCAGCCCGGAACTGTCCAGACCGAACAACCTCCAGTGCTGAAACGGAGCTTCCGGTCGCCACTCGTTGGGCGCCAGGTCATGTGCGCCCGGATGGTCGGGATGGAGGATACGGTCGCCCTCCGTATCGAAGGAGTCGGGGTGCGCGGAACGGTAAGGAAGACCCGCCTCCATAAACCTGGGCTCGACGTACTCGTGGGCGGCGAGACTGCGGAATTCGGCTACCTTGTTCGGGCTGAGCGTTCCGCGAGCGGCGCCGTCCCAGAGATCCGCGACGTCATCGTCCGGGGTGAAATAGCCGCGTTCCACACGGTGGGGTCCGACCGGAATGTCGTGCTGCTGAACGAACAGGTTCTGGCGCATCCCCTCGATGACCGTCGGGTCGATACCGGTGTTCATAGCGACAAGAGCGGTGTCGTCGGCGCTTTCACGAATCCGCCTATATGCGTCGGCAGCGCGTTTCGTGAAGCCGTCTCCGCTGTCGACAAAGTCTGTGCCGTGGGGAAGGTCGGGCCGGAACTCGCCGACGTATCCGTCCTGGACGACTGAGCCCGCTCGGCCCGTCCGTGCGACGCCCGCGACCGAGTCCTCCGCGTCGACCACAGATCTGACCGCGACCAGACCAGAAGAAACGCGTCCAGGGTGACCACCCGGCGCCGCGCCGTCGCCAGTTGAGCCGTGCGGTGCCCTCGGCTACCCGCTCACATCGCCGAAGCTAGCAAGCAATGTCCATCGATGCGTCGGGGCAGAGCGTCAGCTGATCAGCCGGGCCGACGTTCGGGGGTGGTGGTGAGTTCGCGCCAGAGGAATTGCAGGGTCAAGGCCCAGACGGTGGCGGCCTGTTCGTTGTCGGCGGCGGCGCCGTGGCCGCCCTCCACGTTTTCGTAGTAGGTGACGTCGTAGTTCTGTTCGAGCAGCCGGGCGGCCATCTTGCGGGCGTGTGCGGGATGGACGCGGTCGTCCCGGGTCGAGGTGATGAACAGGATCGGCGGGTACGGGCGGTCGGGCCGGACGTTCTGGTAGGGCGAGAACTCGTGCAGATAGGACCAGTCGGCCTCGTTGTCCGGGTCGCCGTACTCGGCTATCCAGGATTTTCCGGCCAGCAGTGTCGTGTAACGCCGCATGTCCAGAAGCGGGACCGCCGCCACCACTGCGCCGAACAGTTCCGGGTAGCGGGTCAGCATCGCGCCCATCAACAGCCCGCCGTTGCTGCCACCTCGGATGCCGA
>DASRYP010000341.1:0-6640 GCA_035687165.1 Actinoplanes sp.
ACGCCATCCGGCCGCACCCCGGGCAGGCCGACTCGGCGGCGAACATCCACGCTCTGCTGCAGGACTCGGCCATCATGGACTCCCACCGCGACGACCTGGCGCACGCCGTGCAGGACGCGTACTCGATGCGCTGCGCGCCGCAGGTCGCCGGGGCCGCGCGCGACACGCTCGGCTTCGTCCGCGACGTGGCGGGCCGTGAACTGCTGTCGGTCGTGGACAACCCGGTGGTGCTACCCGACGGCCGGGTCGAGTCGACCGGCAACTTCCACGGTGCGCCGCTCGGCTTCGCCGCCGACTTCCTCGCCATCGCCGCCGCCGAGGTGGGCGCGATCGCCGAGCGCCGCGTCGACCGGCTGCTCGACGTGACCCGCTCGCGCGAGCTGCCGCCCTTCCTTTCGCCGGACGCGGGCGTCAACTCCGGCCTGATGATCGCCCAGTACACCGCGGCCGGGATCGTCGCCGAGAACCGCCGACTGGCCGCGCCCGCCTCGGTCGACTCGCTGCCCACCAGCGGCATGCAGGAGGACCACGTCTCGATGGGCTGGGCCGCCGCCAAGAAGCTGCGCACGGTGCTGGACAACCTGACCAGCCTGCTCGCCGTCGAACTGCTCTCGGCCGTGCGCGGTCTGCAACTGCGTGCGCCCCTGGTCCCCTCCCCGGCGGGCCGCGCGGCGATCGCCGCCCTGGAGCCCGCAGCCGGCCGCCCCGGCCCCGACCTGTTCTTGGCGCCGGTGCTCGAGGACGCCCGGGCCGTCGTCGCCGGCCGGGAGTTGCGAGCCGCGATCGAGGAGTCGACCGGTCCCCTGCGCTGAGGGCTCGCCCGGCAGGTCGCCGCGGCGAGAATCAGCACGTGTCAACCGCTGCCCCCGCCGGCCCGGCCTTACTGATCGGCGGGGGAGAGGCGTACGCGGCGCAGCAGTTGGGCGTTGAGAGCCACCACGATGGTGGAGGCGCTCATCAGGATCGCGCCCACCGCCGGGCTCAGGGTGAAGCCGGTCCAGGCCAACACGCCCGCGGCCAGCGGGATGGCGACGACGTTGTAGCCGGCCGCCCAGGCCAAATTCTGGACCATTTTGCGGTAGGAGGCCTTGGACAAACGGATGACGCTGGTGACGGCTCGCGGGTCCGAGGAGGCCAGGACCACGCCGGCCGACTCGATCGCCACGTCGGTGCCGGCGCCGATGGCCAGGCCCACATCCGCCCGGGCCAGGGCCGGGGCGTCGTTGACGCCGTCGCCGACCATCGCCACGATCAGGCCGCGGGACTGCAGGTCGGCCACTGCCTTGTCCTTGTCGGCCGGGAGCACCTCGGCGAAGACCTCGTCCAGGCCCAGGTCGGCCGCGACAGCCTCGGCCACCGGACGGGCGTCGCCGGTGATCAGCACGAGCTTCTTGATGCCCTGACGACGCAGCTGTTCGATCGCCTGACGGGCCTCGGGGCGGATCTCGTCCTCGAGCGCGAAGGCGCCGATCACCTGGGGACGGTCGCCGAGCCGGATCAGGTGCAGCACCACCGCGCCGCGGCTGGACCACTCGTCGGACGGCGCGCGCACGTCGAGCTCGCGGAGCAGGGCGGGGCCACCCACGGCGTACGCCTGGCCGTCGACCACCGCTCGGACGCCGCGGCCGGTGAGGGAGCGGAAGTCGGTGGCGGAGGCGGTCAGTCCTCGCGAGCGGGCCACCGCCACCAGCGCCTTCGCCAGCGGGTGTTCGCTGTCGCTCTCGACGGCGCCCGCGATGCGTAACACCTCGTCGTCGGTGTGACCGACTGTGGCGGTGACCCCCGTGACCGTGTGTGCGCCCTTGGTCAGCGTGCCGGTCTTGTCGAAGAGGACCGCATTCACCGTACGCATCCGTTCCAGCGCCAACCGGTCCTTGACCAGGATGCCGGCGCGGGCGGACAGGGCCGTGGAGAGCGCGATCACCAGCGGGATGGCCAGTCCCAGGGCGTGCGGGCAGGCGATGACCAGCACGGTCACGGTCCGCACCACGGACTGGTCCGGGGAGCCGAGCGCCCACCAGGTCACGAAGGTGAGCAGACCGGCCGCCGTGGCCACATAGAACAGCCAGGCCGCGAAACGGTCGGCCAGCACCTGGGCCCGGCCGCTGGAGGCCTGCGCCTGGGCCACGAGGCGACCGATGCCGGCCAGGGCAGTGTCCGCACCCACGGCGTCGACCTCGACGCGTACGGCCGAATCGGTGGCCACCGTGCCGGCCACCACGCGGTCTCCGGGCGTACGGGAAACCGGTCTTGACTCTCCGGTGATCATCGATTCGTCCAGCTCGGCGGTGCCCTCGACGATGCGGCCGTCGGCGGGGACCCGGCCGCCGGAGCGCACGAGCACCCGGTCGCCGACCTGGAGGGCCGAGACCGGTACGTCCTCGGTCGTGCCGTCGTCCCGGATCAGCGCGGCCTCGTCGGGCAGCAGAGCGGCGAGCGCGGTCAGGGCACCTCGGGCCTGGCCGATCGCCTTCATCTCCTGCCAGTGGCCCAGCAGCATGATCGTGACCAGCGCGGCGAGCTCCCACCAGAAGTCCAGCTCGAAGAGGCCGACGCTGGTGGCGAGCGAGGCCGCATACGCGACCGTGATCGCCATCGAGATCAGCAGCATCATGCCGGGGGCGCGACCGCGGATCTCGCCGACCGCGCCGGTCAGGAACGGCCATCCGCCGTAGCAGAAGACAACCGTGCCGAGTACCGGACCGACCGCGCCGCGGCCGGGAAAGTTCAGCGAGTAGCCGAACCACTCCATGACCATGTCGCTGGTCAGCACGATCGGGACAGTGAGGGCGAGGCTCAGCCAGAACTTGCGGCGGAAGATCGCCGGATCGTGCCCGCTGTGCCCGCTGTGCCCGCTGTGCCCGCTGTGCTCGTGGTGGTGCTGCTGATCGGTTGCCCTGTGCTGGTGCGTCTGTGTCATGACCGGCCACCTCCGTCCGTGCCGAATATACCCCCCGGGGGTAACAGTGCACCACAAAACCCAAGCATCAGGAAGACATGAAAGGCTTCGGGTATGCGCATCACGGCCCTGTACACCTACCCGGTCAAGGGTTCTCACCGCCTTACGCACGACGCGGCCCGGGTCGAGCCGTGGGGCCTGGCCGGTGACCGCCGGTGGGCGATGGTCGACGCCGAAGGTGTTGCCATCACCCAGCGCGATACACCTCGCCTGACCCACCTTTCCGTCGTTACGCGGCCCGGCGGTCTCGACCTGAGCGCTCCCGGCCTGCCGGCCCTCTCCGTCGACGAGCCGGCCGACGGGCCCGAGGAGCTCGTCCGGGTGTTCCGGCGCTTCGACCCGCTGCCGGCGCGGGTGGCCGAGAAGGAGTGGAGCAGCCGCTTCCTCGGTCGCGACGCCCGACTCGTCTGGCAGGCCGACCCGACCGGGCGTCCGCTCTTCTCCCACGGCCGGCCGGACGACCGGGTGAACCTCGCCGACGGGTTCCCGGTGCTGCTGGCCAACGAGGGCTCGCTCGCGGCGCTCAACGACTGGCTGGCCGAGGCGGGGGAGGAGCCGGTGCCGATGACCCGGTTCCGGCCCAACGTCGTGGTCGGCGGGGCCGAGGCGTGGGTCGAGGATGCCTGGCTGGGCCGGCGGCTGCGGATCGGGGACGTGACCTTCCGGGCGGCCAAGGCGTGCTCCCGCTGCGTGGTCACCACGATCGACCAGGACACGGGGGAGAAGGGGCGGCAGCCGCTGCGCGTGCTCGGGCAGCATCGGCGGTTCGATAACGGCGTACTCTTCGCGATTAATCTCATTCCGGATATTTCCGGCGAAGTGCACGTGGGGGACACCGTCGAGGTCGGGTGAAAGGACTAGCGGCCGACGCCGGCGGGTGACGCAACTTTAGGAGTGTCTTAGGAAGGTTGCCGCCGTGGGGTCCGGCCACGGAGGATCGCTGTCCGTGACCGAATCACGCTCGTTCTCGCCTCGCTGGCTCGCCGCCGGCGGCGCCGCTGTCCTCGCCGCCGTTCTGGGTGTCACGCTCGTGCTGCAGAACAGCGGCTCGGCCTGCGCCGCCCCGCCCTCCACCGCGGCCAGGAAGGGGAAGGCGACGTACTTCCACCTCGAGGGCACGCTCGGCAACTGCTCGTTCCCGACCCCGCCGGCCGACGACCTCTATGTGGCCCTCGGGCAGCACAACCAGTACTCCGAGGGCGCCGCCTGCGGTACGTACATCGACGTGAAGGGGCCGAAGGGCACGACCCGCGTCAAGGTCATCGACTCGTGCCCGGAGTGCCCGGTGGGGCACCTGGACCTGAGTCTGACGGCGTTCAAGAAGATCGGCGCCCAGTCCGCGGGCATCATCCCGATCACCTACAAGACGGTCCCCGGTGCGGCGGTTCCCGGGCCGGTCTCCGTACGGGTCAAGGAAGGCTCGTCGCAGTACTGGCTCAGCGTGCTGATCGACAACCACTCGAACCAGCTTGCCTCGGTCAAGATCGCGGGGAGGAGTGGCAGCTTCCGCTCGGCCACGCGCGAGGACTACAACTACTGGACCATCCCGAGCGGTGCCGGCAACGGCCCTTTCAAGGTCAAGATCACTGACGTGTACGGGAACTCGGTCACCGCGTCGAACATCAAGCTGGCCGTGGGAAAGACGCAGAAGACCGGGGCCGAGCTCGCCGGCCGTGCCGCTCGCCGACCGTCCGTCGAGAAGAAGACGGCCGCCACCAAAAAGGTGACGCCCTCGGCCTCCCCGAAACCGTCCCACTCCTCCGCGGTGCCCGTCATCCCGTCGCCCACCGCGGCCGAGGCCACCACCGAGGCCGAGGCCACCACCAAGGCGCCGCCGCTCGCCGCTGACCTGGCCGCCGACACCCCCGCGAGCTGTTCCTGAGCGTCCCCACCAGCCCCGGCCGGGCGCGATCCACCCACGCGCCCGGCCGGACCGATCACGAGGTCAGCGACATCCAGAAGTAGGTCTCGTCACGGTCGTCACCCGGCGCGACCCGCAGCGCGGCCGGCATCCGGCCCACCTCGCGATAGCCGAGTCCCTCGTAGAACTTCTCGATCCCGGCCCCGCCCCGCACGGTGACCTGCAGCGCGTCCAGGCCCATCCGCCGAGCCAGCCGCTCCGCTTCCCGCATGAGCGCGGCGCCGTAGCCGCGCCCCTGGCGGTTCGGCGCGACCATGACCCGTTTGAGCACCCGCCAGTGCTCCTTGAGCGCGAACCGGTTGCTGACCACGAAAAGCAGCGCGACCAGCTCGCCGTCGTCCATCCCGATCACCAGACGGTCGATCCCGGATGCCACCGCGGCGAACGCGGCCGCGGCGACCGGCGCGACGTCCGGCCCGCTGACCGGCGCGACGAACCCGACCGCCCCGCCGGCGTTGGTGACCTCCACCCAGAGCGCGACGATGCTGCCCCGGAGCTCCTCGGTAAGTGGCGGATCCACCACGAACTCAATACTCATGGGGCCATCATCGCGGCCCGCCGGACGGCGCGAAGCACCGCGAGCCGGAGGCGGTAATGCCCCACCTCCGAGCAGGGCGGAGGGGGTTATTGTGGTGCGGAAGGGGGGACTTGAACCCCCACGCCCTCTCGGGCACGGGCACCTAAAACCCGCGCGGCTGCCTATTACGCCACTCCCGCCCGTTTCGCCCCGCGAGGGACGAGCACGTTGAAGAGAGTCTAGACGGTTCCCCGCGACAGCGACCTGCTGGGAGTTCCCCGCGGCGGGGAACGCGGGGAGCCTGACACGGCACGGCGGCCGCCTCGCGGATCGAGCCGCGTGACAGCCGCCGTGGTCTGGGGACCGTCGAGGGTCCGTCGCCGTGAAGATCGGCCGATGCGAGGCCGACTGTAGCGGTCGGCCGAGGCGGGGCTCAGTCGAGGCCGAGTTCGCGGCGGAGTTTGGCGACGTGACCGGTGGCCTTGACGTTGTAGAGGGCTCGCTCGATCACGCCGTTCTCGTCGATGACGAACGTGGATCGAATGACGCCCACGACCTTCTTGCCGTAGTTGTTCTTCTCGCCGAACGCCCCGTACGAGGTCAGCACGCTTTTGTCCGCGTCACTGACGAGCGGGAACGTGATGGCGTCGTGCTCGCGGAACTTGGCCAGCTTGGCCGGAGCGTCGGGCGAGATGCCGACGACCTCGTAGCCCGCGGCCTGCAGCGCAGCCAGCGAGTCACGGAAGTCACTGGCCTGTGTGGTGCAGCCGGGCGTCATCGCGGCCGGGTAGGCGTAGAGCACGACCTTGCGTCCGCGCAGGTCCTTGAGGGTCAGCCGGCCGCCGTTGTCGGTCGGCAGGCTGAATTCGGGCGCGGCGTCGCCGGCGGAGAGTCGGACGGGATCAGTCATGCCGACGACGATAGACGGGTTGCCCGGAAGTCCGCCGAAAAGGCGGACACCCCGCGAAGCCCGAACAAATTCCCACCCCGGAGGTACGCCTCGCCGACCCCCGCAACCACACCGGACCCGAACCCGAGGCCCTCGCGAGCCGGGCGAACCGCCAGGCCGCAGCGCGCGCTCGGCCCGGCCCCGGTGGCCGAGGCGGACTCAAGCGACAGGCGCCGCGGCTCGCGAAACGCCCGGCACCGGGGCCCGCATCCGCAGCACCCCGGTCAGGGCCAGCCCCGCGCCGAGCCCGATCGCCAGCGCGACCAGCACCCGCGAGACCCAGCCCGGCCCGGC
>DASRYP010000342.1:0-6233 GCA_035687165.1 Actinoplanes sp.
AGCACCTCGGAATCGGGGCGCAGCAGTTCCAGGTAGGCGCGGAAGGCGGCCAGCGCGCGTGGCGCCAGCAGCTCGGCCGTCTCGTCGGGGGACTCGTCGGGAAGCCACGAGACGTCGGCGGTCAGGTAGGGCTCGTCGCCCTGGCGGACGTCTTTGACCGTGAAGCGCCGCCGGCCGACGGTCATGATGTCGTAGCGGCCGTCGGGCAGCTCGGTGACCTGGCGCAGCTCGGCGGTGCAGCCGGTGGGATAGAGGTCGTCGACTTCGATGGGCGGGGAATCCGGGGCCGTGTCGTCGGGGCCGTCGGGGGCGGGGGCCTCCGCGCCGCGCCGTAGCGTGACGACGCCGAACTCGTGCGGGCCGTCCTCGGGGCTCGCCACCAGCTCACGCACGAGCGTGCGATAGCGATCCTCGAAGATGTGCAGGGGTAGCACGAGGCCGGGGAACAGCACCGTGCCCAGCGGGAACACCGGTAGCCGCTTGCTCACGGGTTCAGCCTATCGGTCACCCCCTCATGGTCAACCCGTCAGCGGAGTCGGGTGCCGCCACCGGGTGATCGACATCCCACGACCTGGTCCCGGCTGCGGCGGACGCGGTTCTGTCGGAGGGTCCGCCTAAACTTGGCGCTGTGCTGAATCGGATCGACCTGCGCGGCTCCCACCCGGACCCGCGAGGCCTGTTGCCCCGTGCCCAGCTCGACGTCTCCGTGGCCGTCGAGCGGATCCGTCCGGTCGTCGAGTCGGTTCATCAGCACGGCTTCGCCGCGATCCGCGACGCGACCCAGCAGTTCGACGGGGTGACGATCGAGCGGCTGCGCGTCCCGGCCGCCGCGATCGCCGCGGCGGCCGAGGTGCTCGAGCCCGACGTGCGCGCCGCGCTGCTGGTGGCGATCGAGCGGGCCCGCAAGGTGCACTCCGACCAGCGCCGCATCGATGTGACCACCCGGGTCGTCGATGGGGGCACGGTCACCGAGCGCTGGATCCCGGTGCGCCGGGTCGGTCTCTACGTCCCGGGCGGCCTGGCTGTCTATCCGTCCACCGTGGTCATGAATGTGGTGCCCGCCCAGGTGGCCGGCGTCGAGGGCCTGGTCGTGGCCAGCCCGCCGCAGAAGGAGAACGGTGGGCTGCCCGACTCCCGGGTGCTCGCCGCCTGTGCGCTGCTCGGCGTCGCGGAGGTCTACGCGGTCGGTGGCGCCCAGGCGATCGCCATGCTCGGTTACGGGTCCGACGGCGCCGACGAGGGTGACCGCTGCGAGCCGGTCGACGTCATCACCGGGCCGGGCAACATCTGGGTCACCGCGGCGAAACGGCTGCTGCGCGGTTCCGTCGGCATCGACGCCGAGGCCGGCCCCACCGAGATCGCCGTGCTGGCCGACGACACCGCCGACCCGCGGCACGTCGCGGCCGACCTGATCAGCCAGGCCGAGCACGACCCGCTGGCCGCGAGCGTGCTGGTCACGGACTCCGAGGCGCTGGCCGAGGCAGTCGACGCCGAGCTCGTGCGCCAGGTGGCGAGCACCAAGCACGCCGCCCGGGTGCAGACCGCCCTGGCCGGTGCGCAGTCCGGGGTCGTGCTGGTCGACGACCTCGAGCAGGGCCTGCGGGTGGTGGACGAGTACGCCGCGGAGCACCTCGAGATCCAGACCCGGGACGCGCGCGAGTGGGCGCTGCGGGTGCGCAACGCCGGCGCGATCTTCGTCGGGGCGTGGTCGCCGGTCTCGCTGGGCGACTACGCGGCCGGCTCCAACCACGTGCTGCCGACCGGGGGCTGTGCGCGGCACTCGTCGGGGCTCTCGGTGCAGTCGTTCCTGCGCGGCGTCCACGTCATCGAGTACGACGAGGCCGCGCTGCGCGACGTCGCGGGCCACGTGGTCGCGCTGGCCAACGCGGAAGACCTGCCGGCGCACGGCGATGCGGTTCGAGCGAGGTTCGAGGCATGACGACCATCGACGATCTGCCCATCCGGGACGAGCTGCGGGGCCAGACGCCTTACGGGGCTCCCCAGCTCGACGTCGCGGTGCGGCTCAACACCAACGAGAACTCGTACCCGCTGCCCGAGGTCGTGGTCGACGCGATCGCCAAGGCGGTGCGGGCCGAACTGCGCGACCTCAACCGCTATCCCGACCGGGACGCGGTCGCCCTCCGGGCCGAGTTGGCCGGTTATCTCGGTCACGGTCTGACCGGGGCCGACGTCTGGGCGGCGAACGGCTCCAACGAGGTCCAGCAGCAGCTTCTGCAGGCGTTCGCCGGGCCGGGTCGCACCGCGCTGGGCTTCGGCCCGTCCTACTCGATGCATCCCCTCCTGGCCCAGGGCACCGGCACCCGGTGGATCGGCGCGCTGCGCGATCCCGATTTCGGGCTCACCCCGGCCGCCGCGCTGGCGCGGCTCGACGAGCACGACCCTGACCTGATCTTCCTGTGCTCGCCGAACAACCCGACCGGCACGGCGCTCGACCCCGAGGTCGTCACCGCCGTGCTCGAGGCGGCCCGCGGCATGGTGGTCGTCGACGAGGCCTATGCGGAATTCGGCCGCCCCGGCACGCCGACCGCGCTCGCGCTGCTCCCCGGCCACCCGCGCCTCGTGGTCAGCCGCACGATGAGCAAGGCGTTCGGCTTCGCGGGCGGCCGCTTGGGCTATCTGGCCGCCGACCCGGCCGTGGTCGACGCGGTGCAGCTCGTGCGGCTGCCCTATCACCTCTCCGCGCTCACCCAGGCCGCAGCCCGTGCGGCCCTGTCGCAGCGTGACGCTCTGCTCGCCACCGTCGAGGTGATCAAGCAGCAGCGTGACCGCATCGTCACCACGCTGCGCAAGCGCGGCATCCGAGTGGCCGACAGCGACGCCAACTTCGTGCTCTTCGAGGTGGGCGGGGATCAGAAAATCGTCTGGCAGCGGCTGCTCGACCGTGGTGTGCTCATCCGCGATGTCGGCCTGCCGGGCTGGTTGCGGGTCACCGCCGGGACACCCGCAGAGACCGACGCATTCTTGGAGGCCTTGTCGTGAGCCGCACCGCGCGCGTGGAGCGCGTCACCAACGAGACCAAGGTGCTCGTCGAGATCGACCTCGACGGCACCGGTAAGGCCGATCTGAGCACCGGGGTCGGCTTCTACGATCACATGCTCAACCAGCTCGCCCGGCACGGCGGCTTCGACCTCACTGTGCGCACCGAGGGCGACCTCGAGATCGACGCGCACCACACGATGGAGGACACCGCCATCGCGCTCGGCGAGGCCTTCACCCGCGCGCTCGGTGACAAGGCCGGCATCCGGCGGTACGGGTCGGCCACGATCCCGATGGACGAGGTGCTCGTTCGGGCGGCCGTCGACCTCTCCGGCCGGCCCTACATCGTGCACGACGAGCCCGAGCTGGCGCCTTACATCGGCCCGGTCTATCCGACCAGCATGACCCGGCACATCTTCGAGTCGTTCGGTCACGCCGCCAAGCTCACCCTGCACGTCAGCGTGCTGCGCGCGGCCCGCGACGGCGGCAAGCCCGACGCCCACCACGTCGTCGAGACCCAGTTCAAAGCGTTCTCGCGAGCGCTGCGCGAGGCCGTCGAGATCGACCCGCGGAACGCCGGTCAGCTCCCGTCCACCAAGGGTGTGCTCTGATGGCGATCGTCCTGTTCATCGTGGCCGGCTTCCTGGTCGGCGGCGTGGTTCAGCTCGTGAAGTCGGGCGCCACGAAGTTCAGCGTCGGCCTGGTCGGGGTGCTCGCGGCACTGGCGGCGGCGGGCGGCGTGCTCTGGCTGCTTCCGGGTGACAGCTGATGGGAGGCGTTGTCGTCCTCGACTACGGGTCGGGCAACCTGCGCTCCGCCGAGCGGGCCGTGGCTCGCACCGGCGTGGACGTCACGGTGACCAGCGATCTCCGGGCCGCGGCCGAGGCCGACGGGCTGGTCGTGCCCGGCGTGGGGGCCTACGCGGCGTGCCTGGCCGGCATCGAGGAGATCGAGGCCGGTCCGATGATCGCCGCGCGGGTGGCCGGCGGCCGTCCCGTGCTCGGCATCTGCGTCGGCATGCAGATTCTCTTCGACGCCGGGGTCGAGCACGGCGTCGAGACCAAGGGCCTGGGCCTGCTGCCCGGCGTGGTCGACCGGCTCACCGCCGAGCGCATCCCGCACATGGGCTGGAATACCGTCGACGTGCCCGAGGGCTCGACGCTGTTCCAGGGCCTCCCCGGCGAACGGTTCTACTTCGTGCATTCGTACGCGGCCAATGATCTTGAAGTGTTGAGGAAGGCCGGCGCCAAGGTGACCACGGCGGCGCACGATCGCCCGTTCGCGGCCGCGGTCGAGCTCGGCCCGCTGAGCGCCGCGCAGTTCCACCCCGAGAAGTCCGCGGACGCGGGTTACGGGTTGCTGCGCAACTGGGTCGCCGGTCTCTGAAACATGTCGAAGGAGCGCGCACGACGGCGTACGGAACGCCTGGCCGTGCTGGAGAAGGAGAAGGCCGCCCGGGCTCGCAAGATGGCCCGGCGGCAGCGTCGTCGGCAGTTGATCAGGCGCCTGCGGCCGCGTACCCGCAACTCCGGTCGGCTGCATCGCCGCAGCCGGGGCGAGCGGATCGGCATCGTGGTGGTGCCGCTGCTGCTCGCCGTCGCGGTCTGGCTGCTCGTGCCCGACCTGTCGTTGCGCATCGTGCTCACCACCCTGCTCGTTCTGTCCGCCCCGGCCCTCGTCGTCGTGATCCTCGGGCGCAAAGCCGGATGAAACCTGGAGAAAACCTATGACGCTCACCCTGCTGCCGGCCGTCGACGTCGCCGACGGTCAGGCGGTCCGCCTCGTGCAGGGCGCGGCCGGCTCCGAGACCGCCTACGGCGACCCGCTCGAAGCCGCGCTGGCCTGGCAGAACGACGGCGCCGAGTGGGTGCACCTGGTCGACCTGGACGCGGCCTTCGGGCGCGGCTCGAACGCCGAACTGCTCGCCGGCGTGGTCAGCCGCCTCGACGTCAAGGTGGAGCTCTCCGGTGGCATCCGCGACGACGAGTCGCTGACCCGGGCGCTGGCGACCGGCTGCGAGCGGGTCAACATCGGGACCGCCGCGCTCGAGGACCCTCAGTGGTGCGATCGTGTCGTGGCCGAGTACGGCGACCGCGTGGCGATCGGGCTCGACGTGCGCGGGCGGACGCTCTCGGCGCGCGGCTGGACCCGTGACGGCGGCGACCTGTACGAGGTGCTGGCCCGGCTCGACAAGGCCGGCGCGTCACGCTACGTGGTCACCGACATCACCAAGGACGGCACGATGCACGGCCCGAACCTCGAACTGCTGCGGGAGGTGTGCGCGGCCACCGACAAGCCGGTCATCGCCAGCGGCGGGGTGTCCACGCTGGACGACCTGCGGGCGCTCGCCACGCTGGAGCCGGTCGGGGTCGAGGGCGTGATCGCGGGCAAGGCCCTTTACGCCGGCGCTTTCACCGTGCGGGCGGCCCTGGACGCACTCGCTCGGGCGGCCTGAGGCCCCGCCGCGGCGGTTCTTCGGCCTGTCGTCGGCCGCCTGGTTCCTCGGCGAGCGGATCCACGCCGTCGATCTGGCCGGTGGCGTGCTCGTCGGCGGCGGCTTCCTGAGCGGGCTGACCACCGTCAAGGAGACCCGGTCAGGCTCATTAAAGTGGAGGTATGACGGTTGCCGTGCGTGTGATCCCCTGCCTCGACGTGGACGCGGGCCGGGTGGTCAAGGGGGTCAACTTCGTCGACCTGCGGGACGCCGGCGACCCGGTCGAACTGGCCGCGGCCTACGACGCGGCGGGCGCCGACGAGCTGACGTTCCTCGACGTGACGGCGTCGTCCGATGATCGCGGCACGATGCTCGACGTGGTCCGGCGTACGGCCGAGTCGGTCTTCATCCCGCTGACCGTGGGTGGGGGAGTGCGGTCGGTGCAGGATGTCGACGTGCTGCTGCGGGCGGGCGCCGACAAGGTGGGGGTCAACACGGCGGCGATCGCCCGGCCCGCGCTGATCCAGGAGATCGCCGAGCGGTTCGGCAACCAGGTGCTCGTGCTCTCGCTGGACGTCCGGCGCTCCGCCGAGCAGCCCAGCGGGTGGGAGGTCACCACGCACGGCGGGCGGCGCAGCGCCGGGCTCGACGCGATCGAGTGGGCCGCTCGGGTCGCGGAGCTGGGCGCGGGGGAGATCCTGCTCAACTCGATGGACGCGGACGGCACCAAGGCGGGCTTCGACCTGGAGCTGATCGCGGCGGTCCGGGCCGTGGTCGACATCCCGGTGATCGCGAGCGGCGG
>DASRYP010000343.1:0-10623 GCA_035687165.1 Actinoplanes sp.
GCTGGCGGATGGTGTTGCTGACCGCCGAGCCGACGCCCGCCTTCTCGCGGGGCAGCGCTGCCATGATCGATTCGGTGGCGGGCGGCATCACGTTGGCCATGCCCACGCCCATCAGGAAGAACGCGGCGCCGACCAGCCAGATTGGGGTGTCCTGGCCGATGAAGAGCCAGACCGCGAGACCGGTGGCCACCAGCAGCAGGCCGACGAAGCTGACCGCCTTGGGGCCGAACCGCTTGACCATCGCGGCGCTGCGCGGAGCGAAGATCATCTGGCCGAGCGCGAACGGGACGAAGAGCGCGCCGGACGCGAGCGGACCGTAACCGCGGACGAGCTGCAGGTAGAACGCGCCGAAGAACATCGCGCCCATCGCGGCGAAGAAGACCAGGCCGATCATGCCGGTCGAGGCCGAGAACTGACGGTTGCGGAAGAGCCGCACGTCCAGCGACGGGAACTCGATGCGCATCTGCCAGGCGATGAACGCGGCCAGAATGACCACGGACCCGGCCAGGGTGCCCCACGACTTCGGGTCGCCGAAGCCGGCCTCGCCGCCCTCGATCACGCCGTAGGTCAGCAGGCTGAGACCGATGATGGAGAGGAGCACGCCGAGATAGTCGATGCGACCGGGCTTCGGGTCACGTGACTCGGGCACGAGCACGAGCACGAGGATCACGCCGGCGATCGCGACCGGCACGTTGATCAGGAAGACCGAACCCCACCAGAAGTGCTCGAGCAGCAGGCCGCCGACGATCGGGCCGATCGCCACGGCGAGGCCGACCGCACCGGCCCAGATGCCGATCGCGCGGCCGCGCTCCTTGGGCTCGAAGACGTTGGCGATGATCGAAAGGGTGGCCGGCATGACGGCCGCGGCGCCGAGCCCCATCAGCGCGCGGGCCCCGATGAGCTGGCCGGGGGTGTTGGCGTAACTGGAGATCAGCGAGGCCAGCGCGAAGATCGCGAGGCCCGTGACCAGGGTGATCCGGCGACCCAGCCGGTCGGCGAGGATGCCGGCGGTGAAGAGCAGACCGGCGAAGACCAGGGTGTAGGAGTTGATGGCCCACTCGAGCTGACTCTGCGTGGCGCCGAGCCCGTGCTCCGGGTCGGCGATCGTCCGCAGGGCGACGTTCAGAATGGTGTTATCGAGCACGACCACCAGCAGGCTGATGACCAGTACCCCGAGAATGACCCAGCGCCGGGGGTGTCCGGCGGGTGCGGTCGCTGGTGCGTCCACGTGTGTTCCCCCATTTTTCGAAACGGATCCGTTCCGAATCCTTGGGCACCCTAACCCCGGACTGACGCGAAACGGAACGTACCCGTATCGAAATGTGCCGTCCGTCACTGACGGTTGCAACCGGTCGCTTGGCCCGATCGATCGGGCCGCGCACGCCGTCCAGGCCCAGCTTCTCGTTGCCTACCTCAGGACGAGCTCGCCCTCGCCTCCCGCCAGCGCCTGACCGCCGAGGCGATCACGGTCCGGGAGTCTCAGCCGGCGCGCGGCACCGGCGCCTCCCGGTCGGCCCCGGCGCGGAAGCGGATCGCCTTGTGGGTGCCGTCGCAGAACGGCTTGGTGGCCGACTTGCCGCAGCGGCAGAGCGCGATCGTGCCGCGCCCGGGATCGATCGGGGCGCCGTCGGGGGTTTGCAGCTCGAAGTCGCCGCGCACGATCAGCGGCCCGTCCGGGTAGGGAACGATCGTCGAAGACATGGCGGGCAAATGCCCTCTGACCTGGTGCTGAAACGACCCGTTTACATCGCCACCGATCGGGAAGCTTGCTGTCATGCAACTTCCTCCGGCCCGCGGGGCCGTCTCCGCCGCACTCATCGACGTGCTCCGGGGGCGTGCCTCGAAACTCCCGGCCTTCGCCCGGTTCGGCGGCGACGAGGATCTGCACCTGACCCTGTTCATCTGCTACGAATTGTCCTATCGCGGCTGGGACGGCGTCGACGACGGGTGGGAGTGGGACCCGGGCGTGCTGCACCTGCGGGCGGCCGCTGAGAAGCGGTTCCTGGCGGCCCTGCACGAGCTGGTGGGGCCGCCACCGCGCGACGTGGATCCGGCGTCCGTGCCCGCGCGGCTCGGCGAGCTCGTGGCGGCGGACGACGGGCCGGGGCTTGCCGGACATCTGCGCGGGCGGGCCACGTGCGAGCAGTTCGAGGAGTTCGTCACGCACCGCTCGGTCTATCACTTGCGCGAGGCGGATCCGCACACCTGGGCGATTCCCCGGCTCGCCGGCCGGGCCAAGGCCGCCCTCGTGGAGATCCAGGCCGACGAGTACGGCGGTGGGGTGGCGTCCCGGATGCACCAGGAGCTGTTCAAGCAGACCCTGCGGTGGTTCGGCCTCGATCAGACGTACGGGGGATATGTCGGCTCGGTCGGCGGGCCGACGCTCGCGGTGAACAACGTGATGTCACTGTTCGGCCTGCACCGCAAGAGCCGGGGCATGCTGCTGGGACACCTGGCCGCGTACGAGATGACGTCGTCGCTGCCGAACCGGTCCTACGCCAACGGGTTGCGGCGCCTCGGCGGCGACGCGGCGGCGACCGCGTTCTACGACGAGCACGTCGAGGCCGACGCGGTGCACGAGCAGATCGCCGCGCACGACATGTGCGGCTCGTTCGCCGTCGCCGAGCCGGAACTCGCCGGGGATGTGCTGTTCGGGGCGCGCTGCGCGCTCGCGCTCGACAACGTCTGGGCGGCCTCGATCCTCGACGCGTGGAACGCGGGCCGGTCCTCGCTGCGTGCCGGGGACTGTGAACCGCTCCACGCCGGGTAGCCGGACCTTCGTTCCGCACGGATCGCCCGGGACGACACGATCGACCTGCCTCTGCGGCCCGGGGGTCGTCACCGCTACACGATCGACCTGCCTCTGCGGCCCGGGGGTCGTCACCGCTAGCTGAACAGCATGCCGAGCGACGACCCCGAGACTTGCAGGCGGTCCAGGGCGTACGGCATGGACATGGCCGGCGGCAGCGGCCGCAGCTCGGAACCGGCCAGCATGCGGGTGGCGTGACCGGTGGCGACCGGCAGCGTCGGGTAGCGGCTCGCGGCGAACCGGTCGACAGGATCACGGGTCCGGCCGAACGCGGCCAGCGAACGCCACTGCGACAGGGTCGCGACCGGCTCCCCCGCATAGCCGGGCGACTCGGGCAGGACGGTGACGCCGCCGAAGCGACCGCTGCCGGCCAGCCACAGCTCGGCGGCCTCGACCGAGATGCGGGCGGCCGACTCGCACCAGTACGGGACCATGCCGCTCGCCCGGACCATCCACGGGTCGAGCAGGCGGCCGCTCTCGATCACGCAGCGGTCCCCCGCGTCCTGCCGCCACTGCCGCAGCAGGTCGGCCACGCAGGCGCTGAGCGTCTCCGGGCGGGCGTAGAGCAGACGGTGCGACGGGCGCCCCAGCCCGGCCAGGTCGACACCGAGCGAGGGTTCACCGGAACGTTCCGCGTACCGCGGCGGGGTGTCCGGGTCGACCCGGGGCCAGGAGCCCGCGCCGAGCCCCTCGAGGATCAGCCGGAACTCCGGGTTGCCGATCGAGTAGTCCTCGGGCCGGGCACCGGCGACCGGGCTGCCGATCTGGAACCCGTGCCGGTCGGCGACCGCGGTCACCGGCCAGGTGCGCAGGTCACGTAGGAGCAGCGTGCCGGCGCCGGGCACGAGCCGGGTGCGCAGGAAACGCTCGTACGCCTGCGGCAGGGCCAGCCAGCGCAGGTGGAACCGCACGGTGGCGCCGCAGAGCGCGCCGCCGCGCAGCGGGTCGTGCACCTGCCGAAGGGTGACGGACGGGTTGCGGGCGTTGATCCGCCGGGCCAGCTCGGCGCCCCATTCCAGCGCGCCCGTCCAGTCGCCGGGTGAGCCGCCGGGCCAGGTCAGGGTCAGCGGTACGGTCGTGGGCAGCCAGGCCGCGCCGAGCGCCACGGCGAGGTGGGCGGTCGAACCGTGCGGCGAGGCGAGCAGCGCGGCCGGATAGACCGCCTCCTGGTAGTGCCCGACGATCCACTCGGCGATCGCCTCCGCGTCGATGGTGTCGGCCAGTTCGTGCGGGATCGCCTCGGCGTACGCGTCGCGGGCCAGTTCGAAGTTGCGCTGCTGCGGTGGCAGGTGGCCGCGCCGCCCCAGCAGTGGTGTCCGTGCCACCCAGTCACCGGCCGTTCCCGACGCGATGGACAGCAACGCGCGGCAGAGGCTGTCGGCGCACACGACCCGGTCGATCGGTAGCCCGCCCCGTGGCTCCGACATGGTCTCGAAGATCGTCACCCGAATCAGCTCCCCCCAGAGTTCACGGGTCGCTACCCGGCACCCGATCCCACAAACGCAGCCCGTGTGTGAGCTGGCTCAACGCACCGTGACTGAAGCTGCCCGGCTGGTCGGCGCGGCCTGCGGTTTCATAGTCCGTGACCGGTGGTCGCTATGGCGCCCGTCACGGTGTGTCAGTGCCCGTTCACACTCCCCGACCGCGGCCGGTGGTGACCGTGTTCGTCGGCCCGGAGCAGGAACCGGAGGCGCGGAGCGGGCCATCTTCAAAGGACGCGACCGGGCTGACGCCGCCGACGGCCCTGCCCCGCGTCGGGTGGCGGGCCGGTATCGACCTCAACCCCCTCGACGTGACCTCGGCCGACGACCGGGCCTGGCTCGAGGCCCTGATCTGGTGGATCTCGGCCGAGGACCCCGCGGTTGTTCCCTTCCCCGACCTGCCTCCCCCGCCCCCGACGGCTTGCACAAGAACGTCCTCGCCCTCGACGGAAAGCCGCTCGCCTGGACCGAAGCCCACGGCCGGAGCCTGTCCTGGTTCGGGAGCTGAAGACTTCCCCTTTCCGGATCATGGTGCCGGAAGCGTTCGAGGCCTTAATCTGATGGCGTGTCCGAGGACGACGACAAGCGGCCCGCGCGGGTCGGGGACGTGCACGAGCTGGCGACGGCCATGCCCGACGTCGTGATGGGCGGCGACGCCGAGCGGCCGGGCTTCTCGGTCGGCGGCAAGACCTTCTGCTTCTTCCGGGGGCCGCGCAAGGACGCGCGTGACCCGCTGACCGGCGAGCTCTACCAGGACGTGATCGCGTTCCACGTCGAGTCCGAGACGGACAAACAGGCGCTGGTCCTCGACGAGAGCACCCCGTTCTTCACCACGCCGCACTGGAACGGCTACAACGCCGTCCTGCTGCTCGCCCGCGACCTGGGGCGGGTCACCCGGGGCGAGCTGGCCGAGATCATCCAGGACGCCTGGCTGGCCCGCGCCCCCAAGCGCAAAGTCGCCGCTTGGCGGGCCGCTCAACTGGGCGACTGAGCCCGCGGACAGCCGGGCTCACGGACAGCCGGGCTGATCGACAGCTGAGGTCATCGACGGCTGAGTGACCTCTTCGGCCAGGTCGGCCGCTCGCGGCGCCGGATGAGGAGCCCGCGCAGGAAGGCCCAGCCCCCGCCGACGTCGCTGACCAGGCGATCCCCGACGATGGCCCACTCCGCCACCAGTGCGGCCGCGCGGTCCATCGTGCGGCGTGCCTGTTCGAAGTCGCCGGCGTCGTTGCGCAGCAGCCACAGGCGGCGGCCCTGGTCCCAGGCGCGGGCCCGGGTGACGGTGACCAGCATGCGCTGGCTCCAGTCGTCGAGCGGGCCGACGAACTCGTCCAGGTCGCGTTGCCAGGCGGTGGAGAAGCCGCGGCGCAGCGGCGGGATCTCCTCGTAGAAGATCTCGTTGACCAGCAGGTAGTCGGGGTGGATCAGGTCGTCCCCGGGCTCCGGTGCGCCGAGTTCGTTCCAGGTGCCGATGAGCGCGAGCGCCAGGTCGTGGTTGATGTGGGCGTTGACGCCGAGCATGGCGGCGGCGAGGCGGCTCATCCCGGTGTCGCGGGCCCGCTTGAAGAGAACCTCCCAGACGTCGGGCGTGTCCTCGTCGTCGTCGTTCCACAGGCTGAGCGCGTGGAAGTAGCGCTTGGCGAACTCGATGTCGAGCAGCTCGAGGAACTCGGGCTGGTTGACCCCGGTGACGAGCGCGCCGTCGACCCGCCGGGTGATCTTGAGGTAGAGCTCGTTGAAGGCCGAGACGCGGTTGGCGGCGGGGCTCGGCGGAAGCTCCTCGAGGATGGCCTGCACGGTCGCGAGCATCGTGATGACCTCGCCGATGCTGCCCGGATGCTCCCGCAACGCCTCGCCCACCCGCTCGTGCAGCGGGCTCCACCCGCGACCGGGCGGGATCTCGAGCGTGGACAACTCGAGCCGTTTCGCGTGCAGCAGCTCCGCGCTGCCCCGCGCGAGTTCACGATCGAATGCCGTCGTCACGCGAGAAGCCTCGCGATTCCGCCGCCTTGCCGCCACCGAGTTGTCGGCAAGACGTCGCGCGAATTACCTCACACCCGTCCCGGCGGTCCGGTGCAGCCCGGTGATCAGCGCTTCGAGCAGGTCGGCCCGGGCCGCCAGGCCCGACGCGGAGACCCACTCGTGGCGGGCGTGGGCGCCGCCACCGGGCGGGGCGAGCCCGTCGACCGTCGGCACACCCATCGCCCCGGTCGTGTTGGTGTCGGCGGCGCCGTCAGCCGGCCGGCCGGCGAGGGTCTGCCCGATCCCGGCGGCCACCCGGACGATCCGGTCGAGCAGGCCCGCGGTGGCCTCACCCGGCCGCCACGTGGGCCGGCGTGCCAGCAGACGACTTTCCACCAGAGCCCGATCCCGTACGGGCGTGAGCCCGGCCAACGCCGCCAGGACGGCCTCCTCGTTCTCCGGGTCCGCGAAGCGCAGCCCCAGGTCCGCGTGGGCGCGACCGGCTACCACGTTGGTGCGCCCACCGCCCGCGATCGTGCCGGTGTTCAGCAGCACCGGCCGGTCGGCGACCACCACGCGGAAGGCGACGAGCTGGTCGACCAGTTCGTCGATCGCGTTCACGCCCGCCTCCGGGTCGAGGGCGGCGTGCGACTCGACACCGGTCACCTCGACGCGGGCCCGGGTGCTGCCGCGGCGGCCGGTCTTCAGATCGCCTCCCGGGTGCGGCGGTTCCATCCCCAGCACGGCGGTGGTCCGGCCCGCCTCGGCGCGCACCAGGTCGCCCGCGGTCGGTGAGCCGATCTCCTCGTCGGCGACGACGATCACGCGCACCTCGGGGTGGGGCCGGCCCGAGGTCACGACCCGGCGAACAGCGGCGAGGAGCGCGACGAGCCCGGCCTTGGTGTCGTAGACGCCCGGCCCCGTTACGGTGTCGCCCTGCACCGACCACGGCATCTCGGCCAGGGTGCCGACCGGCCAGACGGTGTCGTAGTGACTGAGCAGCAGCAACTCCCCGCCCGTGACCCCGTGGGCGGGCAGCGTCCACAGCAGGTGGGCACCCTCCCGCGCGGTGGCCAGCCCGGCCTCAGCCGCGTCGGCCTCGAGCACCGAGGCGAGTGCGGCGAGCGCGCGGCTGTCGCCGGTGGGCGACTCGAGGAGCGTCCAGGTGCGCAGCGTGTCGAGCATATGCGAACGCTAAGATCACTCCTCGGCATTGTCAACGTGCGGAATCAGGTGCACGATGACGTATATACGTTTCATATCTTTCGGGGCGAGGAGCACGATGAGCGACGGCGTCCTGGTGCGTGACCTGGTGGGGCTGGACGAGTGGTCGGCCGCGTCGGCGCTCTACCGGCAGGTCTTCGCCTACCAGCACCCCGAGTTCGGCATCAGCCCCCGCCTGCTCGCCGCGCTGCGCGAGAACGCCGGGTCGGTGCTCGGCGCGTTCGACCCCGACGGCGAGCTGGTCGGCTTCTGTTACGGCTTCAGCGCGGTCGAGGCCGGGGAGCTCTACCACTACTCGCAGGCCGCCGTCGTCGCGCCGGGCGTGCAGGGCACGGGTGTCGGGCGCCGATTGAAGCAGGCCCAGGCCGACGTCGCCCGGGCCACGGGGGCGCGCACGATGCGGTGGACCTTCGACCCGTACGCCCTGCGTAACGCCCACTTCAACTGCACTGTCCTCGGGGCCACGGGGATCCGGTTCCGGCCCGACCACTACGACGACGGCGACTCGGACCGGCTCCTCGTCTCGTGGGACCTCACCGGGCCGTCCGGGCCAGGTCCGGAATGGGCGACCGTGGTCGCCCCGGCCGACGAACGGCTCGCCGCTCCCGAGCCGGCCGACCGGGCCCGCCTGCGCGCGGAACTGATCGAGCGGTTCCGGGCCGGCGGGCGGCTCGTCCGGGTCGCCCGCCGGGACGACCAGGCGGTCTACACGTTCGAACGGGACGGCTCGTGAGGACACGCCCCGCCACCCCGGCCGAACGCTTCGAGCGCAACGTCCGGCGACGCTCGGCCCAGGTGCTCAAGCAGCGGGTCCTCGAGCAACAGCGGGCCGAGTTCGACAAGGCGCTGGCCTGGGCGGCCGAGCACGACGCGATCGAGATCGCGGCTGCCCGCATCGTCTCGGCCCGGCGGCGCTACCTGCTCGGCAACGGCAAGTCGCTGAGCTACGCGGCGCTGCTCGGGGCCGACCTCAGCGCGGGGCTCTCCGGCGTCCACCTGGTCGACGGGGCCACCGTGCGGGCGCTCGACGTGCTCAGCGACATCCGGCAGGGCGACCTGCTGGTGGCGATCTCGATGTCCCGCTACCGGCGCGAGACGGTGTCGGTCGCCGAGGCGTACGCGGCTCGCGGCGGGGAGCTCGTGCTGATCACCGACGCGGAGGACGCGCCGCTCACCGCGCTCGCCACGACCCGCGTCGTCATCGGGACGGACACCGCGTCGTACGCCAGCTCCCCCACCTCCGTCGTGCTGGCCCTGCACCTGCTCGCCACACTCACCATCGCCAGCTCGAAGGGCGCCGGACGCCGCCTGCACGAGCGGGACACCTTGGCCGCCGAGCTCAACCTCTACGTGGACCCCGCATGACTCGCATCACCGCTGTCGACCTGCGGCGCGTGCGCCTGCCGCTCGTGCACGAGTTCCAGACCAGCTCACACGCGAAGCGGTCCCTCGAACACATCCTGATCGCCCTCACCGCCGACGACGGCACGGTCGGCTGGGGCGAGATCGCCTCACCGAGTGGGCCGTTCTACTCGGCCGAGACGGTCGAGAGCTGCTGGGCGGTGGCCCGCGACCACCTGACGCCGCTGGTGCTCGGCACCGACTGGGACCACCCGGCCACCCTCGCCGCGGTGCTGAGCAAGGTGCGCGGCAACCATTTCGCGCGGGCCGGTTTCGATCTGGCAGCCTGGTCGCTCTGGTCCGCCGCGCAGAGCATCCCGCTGGCCACGGCGCTCGGCGGGGTCCGCACCTCGGTCGAGGCCGGGGTCTCGCTGGGCATCGAGAAGACGATCGACGACCTGCTCGCCCAGGTCGCGCTCCGGGTCGACGAGGGCTACCGCCGGATCAAGCTGAAGATCGCGCCCGGCTGGGACGTCGAGCCGGTGCGGGCGGTGCGGGCGGCGTACCCGGAGGTGCCGTTACACGTCGACGCCAACGGCGCCTACACGCCGACCCAGCTTCCGGTGCTGACGGAGCTCGACCGGCTGGGCCTGCTGATGATCGAACAGCCGTACCCGCCGCGCGCCCTGGTCGAGCTGGCCGACCTGCAGAGCCGGCTCAGGACGCCGATCTGCCTGGACGAGTCGGTCGAGGAGGTGGACGACCTGGTGACCGCGCTGCGGCTGGGCTCGGGCCGGATCCTCAACATCAAGGTCTCGCGGATGGGTGGGCTGACCCCGGCCGTACGGGCCCATGACCTCGCGGCCGACCAGGGTGTGCCGGTGTGGTGCGGCGGCATGCACGAGTTCGGCATCGGCCGCGCGGCCAATGTGGCACTGAGTGCCCTTCCCGGCTTCACGCTGCCCTCGGACGTGTCGGGCTCCGACAAGTACTACGCCCGCGACGTCACCACGGCGCCGATCGTCGCCACCGACGGCCTGGTCGAGGTGCCCACGGGCGCCGGTCTCGGCCGCGACCCGGACCTCGCGTTCATCGCGGAGAACACGACCGACCGACTGACCCGGACCTGCGGATGACCACCTGGACGACGAGACCGTGCCGACCCGGCTCACCGATGCCCTGAGGCGCCGGAGCTGGTCGTCGCTCAGCTTGCGAAGGGGCATTACGCCTGGAGCGGCGCCACCGAAAGGGTCCCGATGCCCTCGACCGCCTCGATGGTCAGGCCGCCGGAGGTCTCGTCCTTGCCGCGCGAGCGCAGCGTCCGCCCGCGGTCGACGTCGCGGTCGCGGTCGCCGTTGAGGTCGACCTCGCCGGCTCCCTTGCGCAGGCGCACCTGCACCGGGAACTCACCCTCGGTGCCGATGATCCAGCGGTGCACACCGCCGGCCATCCGGATCTCGATGCGGCGCTCCTGGCGGGGCAGCGTCAGGTCGAGCTGGTTGGCGCCGCCCTCGAAGGCGATGTCGCGGACCGAGCCGCCGGCCAGGTCGAAGCGGGCACGTCGGACGCCGCCCGCCATCCGGACCGTCCACGTGATCCGTTCATCGAGGACCACGTCGACCTGGGCCCGGCCGTCGTTCCCACGGGGTTTCGCGGTCAGTTCCAGGGTGGTGCCGTCGAGATCGGCGTCGGGGGCCACCCCACCACTTGGTGGAGTGCCGACACGGGCGATGCCGTTCCGGGGCGGGCGTCCTAGCGAGACATTCAGCTCGGTCAGGTCGGAGGCGAGCACGAAGGTGCCCGCCC
>DASRYP010000344.1:0-2083 GCA_035687165.1 Actinoplanes sp.
GTGTGACAGCGGGCGGGGCGAGGTCCGGAAGGACGATGCTCTGCGAGCTCTCCAGGTCCGGCGACTCGAACGTGCGAGCGACCTCCCGGTTCGGCGCCTCGAAGATCGGCGGCGCTTCGGAGACCAGGGGTGCTTCGGAGACCAGGGGTGCTTCGGAGGCCTGGGGCGGCTCGGAGGCCTGGGGCGGCTCGGAGATCGGCGGGGCGTCGAAGTCCGGCCGCTGGAGAGTGCTCGTCGCGTCGAGGTCCGGGGCCTCCAAGCTGCGGGTGGCGTCCAGGCCAAGGTCGGCGATCTTGCCGGTGCTCTCGAAGTCGGGGCGCTCCCCGAAGTAGGGGACCGTCGCCTCCGGCGCGGCGGGCAGCCCGAGCGAATCGGCGAACGTGCCGGCTGACGAAGCCGCGAAGAAGAAGTCGTCCGGCGCCGAGTAGTCGGTGAAGGTGGTCACCGACTCCGAACGGTAGACGCCCGGACCGGGAACGTAAGGCACCGGCAGGTACGGAGAACCCTGGCCCGCGGCGGAATCCGGTTCCTCGCGCTCGGCGTCGTCGGACGCCTCGGCGTCGGTCGACGAATCCTCGAGCGTGATCGACTCAGGGCCGGCCGCGGCGATCCTCTCCGCGGAAGGCGCGTCAGCGGCGGGCTCGTCAACGACAACCTCAGCAAGCGGTTCGTCGCCGTCGGCCTGTTCACCCTCAGCGGCTTCACCGACAGGCGCGTCAGCGGCAGCCGCGACGGGCTCGTCAGCAGCCGGTTCGTCACCATCCGGTTCGGCGCCGGCCGGCTTGTCGTCGGCGACCGGCTCGTCCGCGACGATCTCTTCTTCGACGTGCTCGTCCTCGGCGACGTCGGCCTTCTCGGCCTCCCCGGCCACAACCTCCGCAGCCACGTCCTCGTCATTCTCGATGATCTCGGCATCGACGATGTCGTCGCCGGCGGGCTCCGCCACGATCTTCGGGACCACCGTGGTGGCCGCGTCCCGCCCGGCCGGCAGGGCCTGCGGAACCATCGCCGGCGGCAGCACCAGAATCCCCGCCGCCTCCCGGTCCCAGACCGCCCGGGTGGGCTTCGCCGGTCCCGGCGGCAACGCCAGCAAGGCCGTCTCGTCCGCGGCCGCGTGCCGTCCCGTCGGCAGCGCCGGTGTGTCCTCCCCGGCGTGTTCGGCCAGCCCGGCCCGCTCGTGCAGCCTCTTCAACGGCCCGGGCGCCCACCAGGCCGCATCCCCCAGCAACCCCAGCACGGCCGGCACCAGCAGCATCCGGACCACGGTCGCGTCGAGCAGCAGGGCCACGATCATGCCGACGCCCACAAACCGCGTCGTCGTCACCGACGAGAGCGCGAACGCCCCTGTCACCACGATCAGCAACACGGCCGCCGCGCTGATCACGCGTCCCGTCCGGGCCAGGCCGACCTTCACCGCCTCGTTCGTCGACGCCCCGTGGGCCCGCGCCTCCACCATCCGCGACAGCAGGAACACTTCGTAGTCCGTCGACAGCCCGAACACCACTGCCGCCATCAGGACGACGATCCCGGCCTCCAGCGGCGCCGGGGTCACGTTGAGCCACGAGGCCCCGTGCCCGTCCTGGAAGATCCAGACCAGGATGCCGAAGGTGGCGCTCAGCGAGAGCGCGCTCATCAGCACCGCCTTGATCGGCAGCAGGATCGAGCCGAACGCGAAGAACATCAGCAGCAGCGTCGCGCCGACCAGCAGCCCGACCATCCACGGCAGTTGCGCCGCCGTCGCCGCGAGGCTGTCCATGTTGCGCGCCGTCGTGCCGCCGACCAGCAGTTCCGCGCCCTTCGGCACCGGCAGCGACCGGATCTGGTCGACCGTCGTACGCGCCTCGGTGCTGAACGGGTCGCTCGACTTCAGCGTCGCAGTGAAGGCCGTGACGTCGCCGGCCTTCTGCGCGGGGCCGATCTGCGCGATCCCGGGGATCTGCCGCAACGTCACCGCGAAGGCGGCGCTGTCCTGCCCGCCACGCAGCACGATCGGCATGCCGTTGCCGCTGAACTGCGGATAGTCCGACTTCAGCGTCTCGATCGCCTGCCGGGCCGGGTCACCCGCGGGTAGTGTCCGCTCGTC
>DASRYP010000345.1:0-2165 GCA_035687165.1 Actinoplanes sp.
ACCGCGGACATGAAGTTGTCGCTGCTGGCACCCTCTTCGAGGCGACGGATCAGGTAGGCGATGGCGACGTCGAACTGCTCCGGGCGTACGACCGGGGTATAGAGCAGCAGCCCGCCGACCTCACGCCGGACCACCTCGGCCTGGCCCTCGGCCATGCCGAGCAGCATCTCGAACTCGATGCCCTCGCGCACGCCGCGACGACCGGCCAGCAGCCAGGCGTACGCCACGTCGAAGAGGTTGTGGCCGGCCACGCCGAGCCGCACGTGGCCGATCCGGTCGGGGTGCAGCGCGTAGTCGAGCACCCGCTTGTAGTTGGTGTCGGTCTCGCGCTTGCTGCCCCAGGTCGCCAGCGGCCAGCCGTGCACCGTTGCCTCGACCTGCTCCATCGGCAGGTTGGCCCCCTTGACCAGACGTACCTTGATGCCGGCGCCACCCTTCGCGCGACGGTCGGCGGCCCACTCCTGCAGGCGGATCATCGCGGCCAGGGCGTCCGGAAGGTACGCCTGCAGCACGATGCCGGCCTCGAGGTCGCGCAGCCCGGGCTTCGACAGCAGGCGCGTGAAGACCGCGATCGTGAGGTCGAGGTCCTTGTACTCCTCCATGTCGAGGTTCACGAACTTGCGGGTGCCGGGCTTGTCGGGGGCCCCGGCCCTGGCCGCCGCGAGGGTGAAGAGCGGGGTGAGCTGTTCGACGATCTCGTCGACGGCCTCGTCGAACGCCCACGGGTTGTGCGGGGCGACGGTGGACGACACCTTGATCGACACGTAGTCGACGTCGTCGCGGGAGAGCAGGCGCTCGGTCTCGCTCAGCCGCCGGGTGGCCTCGCCGCGGCCGAGGACAGCCTCGCCGAGGAGGTTGACGTTCAGGCGTACGTCCCGGCGCTTGATCTTGGCGATGGCTCGGCCGAGCTTGGCGTCGGACGCGTCGACGACAAGGTGGCCGACCATGCCGCGCAGCACGCGCCGGGCGATCGGCACGACCACGCCGGGCATCACCGGGGCGAGTTTGCCGCCGAGCCGCACCGCGGCGCGCAGGGGAGCGGGTAGGAAGGCCGGGACGTCGGGCGCGAGTGCGGCCAGGGCGCGGGCGCTGACCCGGACGTCCTCCGGCCGCACGACGCCGTCGACGAAGCCGACCGCGAAGGCGAGGCCCTTCGGGTCGCGCAGCACCCCGGCGAGTTGGGCCGCCGAGCCGGTGGTCTTGATCTCGGCGGCCTCGTGGAGCCAGCGGCGGACCAGCGCGATCGCCTGGCCGGCGAGCTCGGCGGGGGTGGCGTCGGCGGCCGGGGTGCCGGCCGGCGACTGAGCGACATCAGACATGCCGTCAGTGTCCTTCCGAGGTTCGTTCAGGAAAAGCGACGGTTTCCGACGAGTACTCTTCAGCTCTGCTTAATGTTCTGGAGGGCCGTCCCATGCTCGAGGTCCGGCGCCTGGTACTGCTGCGTGAGCTGGCCGTCCGCGGCACGATCGCGGCCGTCGCCGAGGCGCTCAACTTCTCCCCCTCGGCGGTGTCGCAGCAGCTCAGCCTGCTCGAGAAGGAGGCCGGCCGGCCGCTGCTGCGCAAGTCGGGCCGCGGCGTGCAGCTCACCCCCGAGGCCGAGGTGCTGGTCGAGTCGGTCGCCGAGGTGCTCGACACGCTCGAACGTGCCGAGGTGCGCCTGCAGGCCTCCGCCGCGAACGTGAGTGGCCGGGTGCGCGTGGCCGTGTTCCAGTCGGCCGCGCTGGCCCTCATGCCGGCGACGCTGCTCGCCATGGCCACCCGCTTTCCTGAGGTACGGGTCGAAATGGTGCAACGTGAGCCCGAGGAGGCCTTGCGGGAGACGTGGGCCCGCGACTTCGACATGGTGATCGCAGAGCAGTACCCGGCCCACGCCGCGCCACACCACCCGGGCCTCGATCGGCGGCCGTTGACCACCGACGTGATCCGGCTGGCGCTGCCGGCCGTCGCGGCGGCGCTGCGGCCGGTGGGGTCGCTGGAGGAGGCCCGGCACATGCCGTGGGTGATGGAGCCCCGGGGTACGGCTTCCCGGCACTTCGCCGAGCAGCTGTGTCGCTCGACCGGGTTCGAGCCGGACGTGCGCTACGAGACGGCCGACCTCCAGGCGCACATCCGGCTGGTGGAGTCGGGCAACGCGGTGGCGCTGATTCCGGACCTGGTCTGGGCGG
>DASRYP010000346.1:0-4495 GCA_035687165.1 Actinoplanes sp.
CTAGCCGGTGGCGCGCTGCAGGGTGTATCGGAAGGCGACCGGGCCGCGGTCGCCAACCATCACGTGCAGCCGCAACTGGTCGGCGAGGGCGACCTTGAAGCTGTCGGGGCGGCGCTCCTCGGAGCAGCGCACACCCAGGCCCGAGTCGCTGCCGGTCTGGCTCAGACTGACGCGGACGTAACTGTCCGGCCCGCCCCGGCAGACCACCGACACGAGATATTCGCCCGTGTCGACCGACGTGACGTAAGGGCGCTCCTCGTTGGCCGCCATCGTCGTCGTGGCCGCCTCCACCTGCAGGTCGGTGTCGGGCAGCAGCTCCTCGGTCGCCGTGCGCCAGAGCGCGACCTGATCGGTCCCCTGGTCGGGCGGCGCGGCCAGGAACCACCACGTCGCCCCCGCGGCGACCAGAACAGCGGCCGTCGCATAGAGGACCGCGCCACGTCCCCGCTCACCCGTCACGTTGTGACTGTAGAGGCCTCTAGCAGCGTTCCATAGAGCGTGAGACCCGGCCCGAAGGCGAGCAGCACCACTCGCCGCGGCGGCCGGACCTGGCGGCGCAGCGCGTCAAGCACCAGCAACACGGTCGGCGACGAGCAGTTCCCGTACGTCGAGAGCACTTCCCGCGAGGGGGCCAGCGCCTCGTCATCGAGACCGAGTTGTTGCTGGACCACGTCGAGGATCTTCGGGCCGCCCGGGTGGATCGCCCAGCCGTCCACCTCCCCGACGCTCAACCCGTGCCGACCCAGCAGGTCGTCGACGAGCTTGCGGACGTGCAGTTCGAGCACCGCCGGCACCTGCGGCGACAATCCCATCCGGAAACCCAGGTCGGTGACCTCCCATGTCATGTGGTCGGCCGTAGTGGTGTCGGTGACGGCGGCGACGGCGCGGATCTTGTACCCGGGCCCGTCCGGGGTGACCACGACCGCGGCCGTCGCGTCCGAGAAGAGCGCGTGCGACACGATCTGCTGGAGATCCGCGCGGGCGCGGGCCGGTTGCAGGTGCAGGCTGGTCAGCTCGGCGCAGAGCAGCAGCGCCGGCTGTCCCCGGGCCACCACGAAGTCGGCGACCGTGCCCAGCCCGGGCAGCGCCGCGTAACAGCCCATGTGCCCGACGAAGAGCCGCTGCAGGTTCGGCGACATGCCCAGATCACGGGCGAGCAGGATGTCGAGCCCGGGAGTGGAGTAGCCGGTGCAGGAGCAGACCGCGAAGAGCCCGAGTTGGTCCGCCTCGACGCCGGCATCGATCAGCGCTCGTTCCACCGCCTCCTTGCCGAGCGGCAGCGCCTCCACCTGGTAGCGGCGCATCCGCTGCTCGGTCGACCAGTCCGACACGTCCTCGAGCAGCGGGCTGACCGCCGCCTGCCGGGTACGTACCCCGGAGTTCGCGAAGATCCGCTTCGCGAGCGCCCGCCGGTCGGCGGAGTAGTGCTGGGCGAAATATCCGTCCCATAGATCGTCCTGGACGGCAGATGGCGGCAGGGCTGTTCCTATCCCTGCGATGGTCGCGTTGCGATTCACCAGTGCCTCCTCGGCCCTCGCGAAGAAGGACACCTACCAGCGTGGTGCTGAACCTTCCGAGTCCCCGTCGCCACCCAGGGCGTCCACCCCGAGCCAGTCGGCGCACACATCACTCGTCGCCGGCTGCAGCGAACCGGCGCGCGCGTCCCGGTAGAGCCGCTCCAGCGGATGCCCGCGGCGCATCGCCGAGGTGCCGGCGGCCTCCAGCATCGAGGCGGCCACCTCGGCCGCGGTCGTGCCGGCCAGCAGCTTGGCCCGCCAGACCCAGCGGGTCGTCTCGGCCTCGCCGGGACGCTCGTCGACCCGGCGGGCCGCCTCCATGACCGCCAGGTGGGCGGCCGCCACCGCGGCATCGGCCCGGCCGATCCGCGCCCGGATCGCCGGCAGGTGGCCGAGCTTGCGTTCGTTGACGTGCTCGATCGCCGCGTCGACCGCCGCACGGGCCACCCCGACGTAGACGGCGGCGTAGCTGGCCACCATCCAGTGCGGGGCGATCTGGGCGACGACCAGGGCCAGGCCCTCGACCCCGCCGAGCAGCGAGCCGGGCGGCACGGTGACGTCGACGTGCAGGTCGTGCGAGCCGGTCGCGCGCATGCCGAGCGCGTCCCACGTCGGCTCGACCCGCAAGCCGGCGCCGGCGGGCACCAGGAACTGGGAGACCTGCGACGGGTCGGCGGCGCTGCGGGCGGCGACCAGATAGGCGTCCGCGTGCCCCGCCCCCGAGCAGAACGTCTTCGATCCGCGGATGCGGAATCGGCCCTCCACCACCTCGTACGCCGTGCTGATCTGCGACAACCGGGAGCCGGCGCCGCGCTCGCTCATCGCCACCGCGTACCACCGGCCCTCGGCCGCCGCCCGCAAATGGTCGTCCCGGGCCTGGAGCGCCTCGGCCGACAGGCCCAGGGCGTCGGCCAGTTCGTCGGTGACGCCGGCCAGCGCGCCGGTCACCGAGGCGTGCATGTTGAAGATCAGCGCGGTGGCACCGTTGCCCCGGGCCAGCTCGTAGGCGGTCGCGGCGTAGTCGGCGAACTTCGCGCCCGAACCGCCGAGCCGGATCGGGACCATCAGGCCGAACAGGCCCGCCGCGCGCAGGTCGGCGAAGTCGTCGGCGGGAAAGCTGCCGTCCCGGTCGTGCGCCGCAGCGCGGGCGGCGAACCGCGGTGCGAGCCGTCGGGCCTCTGCGATCATGCGAACTCCTCTGCCTTACGGCCGCGGCCCTGGTAGAGCACGGCGGTCGAGCGGGTGGGGACGATGCGGCCCAGGGGGCCACCGCCGTTCGGCCGCGAGCGCGGCGTGAGCCAGCGAAGAAGTCCGGGCACGCTGGGCCGGGCGCCGCGCACCTGGAGGCGTACGCCATGCGAAGCGCACTCGGCGGTGAGCCGGCGGGGGTCGACGAAGAGCTCCGGATCGTGCAGCCCCGCCGGGGCGAGGCCGAGGAGTTCGCCCAGCGTGACCAACACGAATCGACTGAGCGGGTTGTCGTTGACCGTATCGAGCACGAGCAGCCCGCCCGGCCTGAGCACGCGGCAGAGCTCGGCGACGGTGCCCGGCAGGTCGGTGACGTGCTCGAGGATCTCGCCGGCGACGACGACGTCGGCCGAGCCGGTGGCCAGCGGCAGGGCCGTCACGTCGCCGCGCACCGCCCCGATCCCCCGCGCCGCCGCCAGGGACAGCCCCGTGATCCGCAGGTCGATCCCCACGTGCCGGTATCCCTTCCCGTCCAGGTGCGGGGCGAGCAGGCCGCCACCGCAGCCGGCGTCGACCAGGACGGCGCCCGGAAAGCTCGCCGGCGGGATCAGGGTCGCCCGAGCCGCGGCCAGCCAGTGCAGTAATTCGAAGGTGCCACCTGGGTGCCACCATTGGTCGGCGAGGTCATCGTACTGTCGCGGATCGTTACGTTCCATCGACGGCATGTGATCAAGCGTGGCATGCATTCGGCACACCCGCCACACTGCTCGCATGTCCCGAGCACTCGGCGTGATCAAGTCCTCCCATCCGGAGCCCGGTGGCGCGGTCACTGTGGCGATGACTTTGCTGGCGATCGGAGTCGGTCACCGCGGCTGGTCGATCCTCGGTGTCTTCGCGGCAGTGGGCGCCACCCAGCTCGCTGTGGGGTGGGTCAACGACTGGCTCGACGCCGATCGCGACCGGGTCACCGGCCGGCGGGACAAACCGGTCGCGGCGGGCGCGGTCTCCCGCCGTACGGTCGGGGTCGCCGGTCTGGTCGCCTCGCTGGCCATCCCGCTTCTCGGCCTGCCGTTCGGGTTGTGGCCGACCATCCTGATCACGCTGGTCGGGGTGTTCGCGCTGCTCTACGACTGGCCGCTCAAGTCCACCGCGCTCTCGGTGGTGCCCTATCTGGTGGCGTTCGGGCTGCTGCCGGCGTTCGTGGTGGTGTCGCTGCCGGGGCACCCCGCGCCGCCGGTCTGGCTGGTCGCGGCGGGGGCGCTCCTCGGCGCGGGCGCGCACTTCGCCAACGTGCTGCCCGACCTGGCCGATGACGCGGCCACCGGCGTACGCGGGTTGCCGCACCGGCTCGGCGCGACCGGCTCGGCGATCGCGGCCGCGCTGCTCCTGCTCAGTGCGACGCTCACGCTGGTCTTCGGGCCGCCGGGGCCGCCGTCGTGGGCGGGCTGGACGGCCGCCGGGGCCGCCGTCGTGGTCCTTCCCCTCGGCTGGTACGCCACCAGGCGCGCGAAGGGGCGTGGAGTGGCCATGTTCCGGGCGGTGATCATCGTCGCCCTCATCGACGTACTCCTGCTCATCTCCAGCGGCCGCGTGGTGTGATTGGACGGGTCGGCGCACGCGCTCGATCACCGCCCTCTACGCTGAGCCGTACGCCTTTGGTGTTCGGCTTGATCAGCTTGGAGGATCGTGATGCGCTCGCTGGGAACCCGTCGCGTCGCACTGGCCGCGGGTGTCGCCACGGTCGCCGTGATCGCGCTGGCCGGCTGCTCGGCCGGGCAGGTCGCCGAGAC
>DASRYP010000347.1:0-3713 GCA_035687165.1 Actinoplanes sp.
GCCGGGCCGGCATCACCCGCGGGGTCGCCCTGACCCACGGCCACGAGATCGGCTGGGCCGCCCTCCCCGGCGCGCGCGCCCTGCTGCGCCGCATCGCCCGGGGCAACGACGTGGTGACCTACCTGGGCGACTATCAGCGCACTCGGCTCGACCGCGCCCTGCACGGCCTGACCTCGCTCGAGCGCCTGGCCCCCGGCGTCGACGTCGACACGTTCCACCCCGGGGTGGACGGCAGCGAGGTGCGCGCCCGCCACGGACTGACCGGCCGCCCGGTCATCGTCTGCGTCTCCCGCCTGGTCCCCCGCAAGGGCCAGGACATGCTCATCCGGGCCCTGCCCACGATCCGCCGGCGGGTGCCCGGCGCCGCCCTGCTGCTGGTGAGCGGCGGCCCCTACCGCAAGACCCTCGCCCGCCTGGCCCGCGAGCACGACGTGGCGAAGGACGTCGTCTTCACCGGTTCGGTGCCCTGGCCGGAGCTGCCCGCCCACTACGCGGCGGGCGACGTCTACGCGATGCCGTGCCGCACTCGTTCGGCCGGCCTCGACGTCGAAGGCCTGGGCATCGTCTATCTGGAGGCTTCGGCCACCGGCCTGCCGGTCGTGGGCGGCGATTCGGGGGGCGCTCCCGACGCCGTCCGGGAGGGCGAGACGGGTTTCGTGGTCGGTGGCCGCGACGTGGAAGCGCTGGCTGCCCGCCTTACCGAGCTGCTGACCGACGAGACCCGCGCCAAGGCGATGGGCGCCGCCGGCCGGGCCTGGGTCGAGCGGGAGTGGCGCTGGGAGACCCAGGCGGCCCGCCTGACCCGCCTCCTGGACGCTCCGTGACGACCGCACCGGGCGGCCGACCGGCTGGTGTCCGGGACGTCGGGCTGCTGTCGCCGCCGCTCGGATCTCGCGGGTGGGCGGGAGTCGTGACAGAGTTGTCCTATGGATTTGGTGGGTCTTTGGGCGGCGGTCGCCGTGCTCGTCGTCGGCGTGCTGGTGGGGGTCTGGCGTCGACGCACCGACGGGCAGCTGCGCGATGTGGGCTCGAGGCGTGACGTGGTGCGGCCGGGCCGGGGCGAGTCGGCCCACGACCCGGGCGGAGAGCACCTGCGTGCTCAGGCCACGGGCGGCGGATCCGGGAGCGTCGGGAAGAGCACCCCGGCCACCGGGCGAGTAGCTTCGGGCGGGGCCGGCGAAGGAAGTGCCGACTCGACCGAAGTGAGGGCCGGGCTCGTGGTGGCGCCAGATGTTCGGGAGGAGCCGGGCGTGATCGAGGGGACCGGCGAGGATTCGAGTGCTGCTGGGCAGCAACTGGACGCGGCGCTGCTCCGCGAGCTCGGCGTGGGCGAGGGCAAGGCCACGCTCCTGCAGTTCTCCTCCGCCTTCTGCGCGCCCTGCCGGGCCGTGCGGCGGGTCAGCTCCGAGGTGGCCGGCATCGTTCCGGGGGTGCAGCACGTCGAGGTCGACGCCGAGAGCCACCTCGACGCCGTGCGGGCTCTGGGGATCTGGCGTACGCCGACGCTGCTCGTACTCGACTCTGAAGGCCGCGTCGCCAAGCGCGCGACAGGCGTACCCGGCAAGCCTCAGCTGATCGCCGCCCTGGGTGACGTTCTCTGACCGGCCGCCCGCCGGTGGTCCGGCGAGCGGCCGGGGAGTTCATGCGCCCGTGGTCTCGGCCAGTTCGGGGGAGCGGCCGGGCTCGGGGTCGGCCGGCGCCTCGGGGCGGCGGGTCAGGTTGCGGGAGCCGGGGACCAGGAACTGAGCGGCCGCCGACACGAGCAGGACGCCGGCGCAGCCGGTCAGGACCGGGCCGGTGCCGTACGCCGTGAAGAGCGGGCCGGCCAGGACGTTGCCGATCGGCATGGCCAGGAACGACGTCAGGTAGTCCCAGGACGAGACCCGGCCGAGCATGCGCTGCGGGACGTGATCCTGGATCGCGGTGGTCCACGCGACGTCGAAGAAGATCAGGCCCGCGTAGCCGATGATGGCACCGGCGATGACAGCGGTCAGTTCGGCGGGCCAGACGTACGCCAGGGCCCAGATCGGCATCAGCATGAGTGTGAGCCAGCCCGCGCGCAACAGGCGGCGCGGCCTGAAGCGCAGGGCTGTCGCGGCGCCGATCACGCCGCCCAGGCCCTCGGCGGCGGCGATGAAGCCGGCGGCGGGGGCGCCCCCGAGCCGCTCGATCGCCACCACCTGTACGAGCACCAGGATCACGCCGTTGGCGATGTGATAGAGCGTCGCGCCGAACAGGCCGGCCAGCAGCCAGTCCCGCCGGCTGATCTCGCGCCAGCCGGCGGCGAGCTCGGTCAGCATCGAGGTGCGGTCGCCCCGTTCGGCGCGGACCCGCAGGAGCAGGGCGGCGACCATCGAGGCGAGGAAGCTGATCGCGTTGACCGTGAAGCCCGCGGAGGCGCTGAACGCTGCCACTGTCAGGCCGCCGAGCGCGGGCCCGGCGACCTGGCTGCCGGTCTCCAGCATGCTCAGCGTGGCGTTCGCCGCCTGACGCTTCTCGGCCGGAACCAGCAGCGGGCGCAGCGCGCCGAAGGCGGGGTCGAAGAAGCTCGCGGCGCCGGTCGAGACGGCGGCCAGCGCGCACAGCCACACGACGCGGTAGCCGTCGGCGAAGAACATCGCCGCCATCGCGCCGGCGGCCAGGAGGCGGACCAGGTCGGAGGCGACCATGACGCGCTGCGGCTGCAGGCGGTCGGCCCAGACGCCGCCGAACAGGGTGCAGGCCAGCCGGGCGATGATCGACGAGGCCATCACCAGGCCGAGGTCACTGGGGCCGCCGCCGGCCTGGAGGACGGCGACGGCCAGCGCCACGGTCTGGAAGCCGTTGCCGATCCAGGAGAGGGTCTGCCCGGCGGCGAGCAGCTTGAAGTCGGAGATCCTCATGCCGAGGGAAACTAGTTCATCGTCTAACTATTAGCAATCTAAAAGTAAGATAGAGTCAGGATGTTGAGCGGGGCGGCTACGCGCGGGAGGTCAGGGATGGGCGGCCGAGAGGACGATGAGCGTACTAAGGTCGGCGCGGGCGCGGGAAAGAACGCGGGGCCGGAGCGGGACAGCGTCGATCACCATGTCGCCCGATGGTCGGCGTTCTGGAAGGACGAGCCCGCGTTCGCGCCCGAGGTGGAGGGCGCCCTGGTGCGAATGAGTTTCATCCAGCGCGAGGCTCGCCGGGCCGACGCCGCCGCCTTCGCCGAGTCGCGCGAGCTGTCGTTCGAGGATTACCAGACCTTGCACGTGCTGATGATTCAGCCCTGGCCGATCGAGGCGACCCCGGCGCAGTTGGCCGAGGCGGCCAACGTGACCCGGGCCGCGATGACCAGCCGACTCGACCGGCTCGTCGGCTCCGAGCTCGTCACCCGCGAGAATGACGACACCGACCGGCGCCGGGTGCTGATCCGCCCGACCGCGGCCGGCCGGGCGATGTGGAGCAAATACATCTTCGCGGGGATGGCCCGCGACCAGCACATGCTGAGCGCCCTCTCGCACGAGGAGTTGATCCAGCTCAACGGGCTGCTGCGCAAGGTGCTGCTCGATCGGGAAAGTTGACCCGGACGCCGGTGATGCCCCTCACGAGCCCGGCCGCACGGCGTACGCCCGGACGGGTGGGACTCTGAGGGGTATGGAACTCGATCCCCGCGGGCAGCGGTTCGCGGCTACGCTGACCAGCGTCGTTCTCGTCGTGGTGCTGGCGACGGGCTGGGGATGGCTGGCGCT
>DASRYP010000348.1:0-7696 GCA_035687165.1 Actinoplanes sp.
CGTCACGATCGCCCAGCGTGGCGGTCTGTGCCGGCATAGGTGTGAACTCCCTCGGATGACACGGGCGAAGGACGACTCCCGGGAAGGGGCGCCCGCGTCGGGCTCGACGCCGCGAGAATAGATATAGGCCCACTCGTCAACCCCGCGGGGCGAGGCGACGACGGAACGGAATCGGAGCACCGAATGTCGGCACACTGCGTAGCAAGGTGCGCGCAGAGTGCGGACTTCTCCAGTATTCGGTGAACGCCGTGAACTGCCCACTCCGGTGCCCGATTTCGGTGGTTTCTGATACTCAGCTAAGCGTGCGGTCCATTCCCGGAACAGTTTCCTGAGAAATGACTGAACGATTGACGTCCCTTTCGCGGGCTTACCGGGTGGCGTGCCGGAAAAGTGCCGGGGAGGCCACGTCCACTAGGGTCGCTGACCGTGGATGCCGCAACGAACGAATTACGTGATGCGCACGACAAGCTGGCCGACTGGTACGTCGAGCGCCTGGGGGGCCTGCTGGAGAGCATGCCGAGCGAGCGGGCGATGCTCGACCTGTTCTGCGAGCTGACCTTGGCCGCCGAGCTCGGTGGTGCCGTGGCCGATGTCGGTTGCGGGACCGGCCGGCTGCTGCCCTATCTGGCCGGGCGCGGGGTGTCGCCGCGTGGGGTCGACCTGTCGCCGGGAATGGTCCGGGTGGCGACCCGGGACCACCCGGAGTTCACCTTCGAGGAGGCGGATCTGCGCGCGCTGCCCTTCGCGGACGCGTCGCTGGCCGGGGTGGTGTGCTGGTACTCGCTGATCTTCCTGGCGCCCGAGTCGCGGCCGGCCGCGTTCGCGGAGCTCGGCCGGGTGGTCAAGCCCGGGGGCTACTTCGCCGCGGCCTTCAAGGACGGCGACGGTACGCATCGGCGGGGCGGCCGGGGCGCGGTCGGGCTGGGCGTCGAGTTCGACACGTACTGGTTGTCGGCCCAGGAGATGGAGGAGCGTCTCGGGTCGGCCGGGTTCACGACGGTGTTCCTGGGCCGGCGGCCGCCCGAGGAGGGCGAACTGGTTCCGCGGGGCTACCTGGTCGCCCGGCGCAACTGACGGAGCGGGCCGGAGCGGTCGCCGCTCCGGCCCCGCCTGTCGATCAGACGCCGGCGACCGAGGTGATCCAGGCCCGGTTGTAGGCGACGCTGCCGTTTCACGCCTATCACCGGGTGATGACCGGCCGATAGCCTGGAGTCCGTGGAATTCCGGATGTTCGTCGGCGGTGCCTGGGTGCCCGCGCAGTCCCGTGCCGTCACCGTGGCGACCAGCCCCGCCACCGGCGACACCCTCGGCGGCATACCGCAGGGGGACCGCGACGACGCCCAGGCCGCCATCGCGGCCGCGCGGGCGGCCGCCCCGGGCTGGGCCCGCCTGACCGCCTTCGAACGGGCCGCGCTGCTGCACCGGGTGGCCGACGTGATCGAGTCACGCCGCGACGAATTGGCCCGCAGGCTCACCCTCGACCAGGGCAAGCCACTGTTCACCGAGGCCTACGACGAGGTCGACGAGCTCGGCACCTACTGGCGGATGGCAGCCGAGGACGGCAAACGGCTCGGCGGCCAGCTGCCCAACTCGTCGTCGCCGGGCAAGCGGGCCCTGCTGATCCGCCGCCCGCGCGGTGTGGTCGGCGTGATCACCCCGTGGAACTGGCCCTACACGATGCCTGCCGAGCTGATCGCCCCCGCGCTCGCCTCGGGCAACACGGTGGTGTGGACACCCGCGCCGTCGACCTCGGTCTGCGCGATCGCGCTGGCCGACTGCGTCGCCGAGGCCGACCTGCCGCCGGGCGTGCTCAACCTGGTCACCGGGCCCGGCCCGGTCGTCGGCGACGAGATCGCCCGCAACCCGGGCACCGACGCGGTCGCGTTCATCGGCTCCACCGCCACCGGCAAGCGCGTCGCGAAGGCGGCGGCGGGCAAGGCGACGCTGCTGGAGATGGGCGGGAACGGGCCGGTGGTCGTGCTCGACGACGCCGATCTCGACCGGGCGGTCGCCGGGGCGCTGGTGGCGTGCTTCCTGTGCGCGGGACAGAGCTGCACGGCGGGGGAGCGGTTGCTGGTCCACCACGACGTGCGGGAGGAGTTCGCGGCCCGGCTCACGAAGGCGGTCCAAGCTTCCGTGCGGCTCGGGGATCCGTTCGAGAAGGCGACCACGATGGGGCCGCTCAACAACGAGGCGGTCGCCGCGAAGATGGATCAGCATGTGGCCGACGCGGTGGCGCGCGGGGCCTCGGTGCTGACCGGCGGGGCCCGGCTGACGGGGCAGAAGACGGATCTTTACTGGCCGGCCACGGTGCTCGACGAGGTTCCGCGGGACGCGCTGGTGGCGACCGAGGAGACGTTCGGGCCGGTCGCGCCGATCGTCGGGATCGGCTCGCTGGACGAGGCGATCGCGCTGACCAACGCGTCGCGTTACGGACTGCTGGCGGCCGTCTACACGGCCGACTTGGCCAAGGGGCTGGCGTTCGCTGACGCGGTGCGGGCCGGCTGGGTGAACATCAACGAGTCGTCGAACTACTGGGAGAGCCATCTGCCGTTCGGCGGCCGGTCGGGGTCCGACAGCGGGCTCGGGCGGGTCGGCGGGGCCTACCCGATGGAGGCGTTCACCGAGCTCCAGACGGTGATTCTCGGTTGACCGCGGGGTCACCTGCGCTCTGTGACCGTCGAGGAACTGGTGGCATCGCTCGACCCGCCTCCCGGGACGCTGCTTTTGTGGGGCCGAGGAGGCGTACGTCAGCGGGTGTTGATTCAGCCGTTTCGGTGGTGTTTCTTGACGAATGTGTAGCCGGGGGCCAGCGGCGCGACCTCGTTGTTCTCGCTCGCTCGCTGGTAGAGGTCGCGCTGCTTCTCCGACGGCTGGGCGCCGCGGGGGAGTTTGCGGACGAAGCCGGTCACCCAGTGATCGCGGCGATCGGAATCGGTCGGGACGGGCTCGACCATCGGGGCATAGAACACCATGTCGGTCGGCGCCGCACCGTCAACCGCCGGGTAGGACGGGTGGCCCGAACCGTCGACGCTGCCGGTCACGCGGGTGAGGAAACCTTCGCGGATGAGCTGGTCGACGGCGTTGCGCAGCAGGAACGCGCCTTTCGCGCCGCGGCCGAGCCCGGAACGCTTGGTCAGCAGCTCCTCGCTGAGCACGGCACTGCCGTCGTCGAACACCCGGCCCAGCTTGCGGACGGTGTGCAGCACCTTGGCGCGGTTCGACTGATCGGGGCGGTAGTCGCGGGTGACGACCTTCGGGTCGTACTCGTAGAAGTAGTCGACCCCGTCGACGCGCATCGGCTCGTCGAGCGGCACGGTACGCAGGACCATCTCGTCCTTGGCCGGGTGCCACACGACGGTGACGAGCACGCCCGGCCGCAGGTCGTCGGGCCAGACCAGGCCGGCGAGCTGCCACTCCACGTCCTGCTGCACGGTGGCCACGGACGTCACACCCTCGAGGACGACCCGCACCTGCTCGCGTCCCTCGACGCTCCCGTCGGGGATCGCGCACACGCCGGCCTCGAGGTCCGCCCGCCACAGCGCCAGCCGGCGGCTCACCGTCTTCATGCGCCGAAGATACCCGTCGGTTCCGCCCGCGGGGGGCGCCCGGCCACGCGCGGACGACCACGGCCGGACGCGTCGTCGAGCTGACGCGACCGGCCGGGGATCGTTCCGTTCCCGGGGGATCAGTCCAGGTCGCGGCCGGAGGCGCTGTCGAGCTCCTGGAGCTGGCGGGTGACGTGGTCGCCGAGCGCCTGTTGGTACGTCTGCGCGAGCCGGCCCAGCTTGTCGATCTCATCGAGCAGCGCGGCCCGCTTGTCACCCAGCGTGTTCATCGCCTCGGTGTGCTTGCGGCGCGCGTCACTCTCGATCGTGCTGGCCGACAACTGCGCATCGTTGGTGACCTTGTCCGACTCGGACTGCGCCCCGCTGATCACCGCCTCGGCCTCGGACCGCGCGTCGCGCATGTGGTCGTCGGCGGTGCGCCGAGCCATCATCAGTACCGGCGAGTCCTGCCCGTCCCCGGCGGACGGGGGCGGACCGGCGGGCGCCTCACGCCGTGCCCGTTCGAGCTGGCTCTGCATGCTGCGCGCGTTCTGCTCGGCGCGGGCGCGGGCCTCCTGCAGCCGGCCGAGCTGACCGGCCAGATCGGAGAGCTCGGCCTCGAGCGCACGATTGTTCGGCCCGCCCGCGGCAGGTCCCGCGGGCCCCGGCCGCTGCATCTGGTCGTGCAGGGCGCGGTTCTCCTCGAGAAGGCGGGTGAGTTCCTGCTCGACCTCGTCGAGGAAGGCATCGACGTCTTCCTCGTCGTACCCGCGCTTGCCGATCGCCGGTTTCTTGAACGCCACGTTGTGAACGTCGGCTGGAGTTAGCGGCATCGTGCTCCTCGGTTCCCCTCCTGTTACGACCGTGCCGACGCATCCTACGCACAACCCGTGCGACGTGCTCCGGGTGTCATACCATCAGTCCTTCACTCAACACACGCGAAAGGCGCCCCCGTGGCCACCGCCGACGATGTACGCCGCCTGGCCCTGACCATGCCCGAAGTAATCGAAATCGACAGCGACGGTTTCGACTTCCGCGTGCACAACAGCGGCTTCATCTGGTCGTATCCCCAGCGTGAGCCCGGTAAGCCCCGGCTGATCCGCACCGACATAGCAGTCCTCTATGTGGGCGACGAGGCAGAGAAACAGGCCCTGGTCCTCGGCGAGCCGGCTCTGTTCTTCACCATCTCGTCCTACGACGGCCTGCCCTTGGTAATGGTTCGCCTACCCGAGGTGACAGTCGCCCGTCTCGAAGAACTGATAACCGACGCTTGGCGCATGCGCACCCAAGCCACTACGTAATCCCCCACTCTCGACAGACCCGCATCCGCGCCGGGCCGGGGCCGCCGCGCGTCGCCGGTCGCCGAGGATCGGCCACCCAGCGTCGGACCCAGAACCCCGTGCGGCTGGGGTACATCCTTGCCGACACGGCAAATGAGTGAGCCGGGAGCACGGCGGGACGCGGGCGCCGTCTCTAAGGTGATCGGCATGCCTGCCAGACTGAACGCCGATAAATCTCGGTCCGCGTTACGCGCGACAGCCGTCCTCTCGGCGCAGACCCTGATCGTGCTGGCGATGGCCTACGTGGTGCTCTGGCTCATGGGCAAGGCGTGGTCGGTGGTCTGGCCGCTGGTGGTGGCGCTGCTGCTGACCACGCTGACCTGGCCGGTGACCCGCTTGCTGCGCAACCGGCTGCGCTGGCCGCCCGCCGTGGCCGCCGCCGTCGTCATGATCCTGTTCCTGATCGTGATGGCCGGCATCATCGTGGTGATCGCGGTGCCGGTCGCCTCGCAGTCCGGCGAGCTGGCCGACAAGGTGGCCGACGGCATCCAGAGCGTGCGCGAGTGGGCGGCCGGGCCGCCGCTCAACTTCGGCGACGACGACATCACGTCCGCACTCGACGCCGCGGTGGGGCGCCTGCAGAGCAGTGCCGGCAGCATTGTCACGGTCACCCTCAGCGGTCTCAACACGTTGGTCAACGGCCTGGTGACGACCGTACTGGCGTTGTTCCTGATGTTCTTCTTCCTCAAGGACGGCCCGCGCTTCCTGCCGTGGCTCTCGCGTCAGCTCCCGGGCCGGCTGGCGGTCGACGTTCCCGAGGTCGCCGCCCGCAGCTGGAACACGCTCGGCTCGTTCGTGCGGTCGCAGGCGTTCGTCGGCATGCTCGACGCGGTCTTCATCGGTCTCGGTCTGTGGATCGTCGGGGTGCCGCTGGTGCTACCGCTGGCGGTGCTGACCTTCATCACGGCGTTCGTGCCGATCGTGGGCGCGCTCTTCGCCGGCTTCGTGGCCGTGCTGATCGCGCTGGTCACCGAGGGTTGGGTCGACGCGCTGATCGTGCTCGGCATCATCATCCTGGTGCAGCAGCTCGAAGGGAACGTCTTCCAGCCGATGCTGCAGAGCCGCGGGCTTGGTCTGCACGCCGCCGTGGTGCTGCTCGCGGTGACCCTGGGCGGTAGCCTGGCCGGGATCGTGGGCAGCCTGCTTGCCGTACCGGTCGCGGCTCTGGTCTCGGTCGTCTACGTGTATGTACGCGAGCAGCTCAGTGAGCCGGAGCCGGAGCCGGACCTGCCACCGGCAGCCGAGCCCGACCCCCACCAGGGGGAGTCGACCTCCACAGTCTGAGTCACCCGTACGCCCGAAGGTGTCCACCCGGTGCCCCGAGGGCCTGTCCGGTGGGTTACCACCGGGGCCACGCCGCAGCCCTGATCGATCCACCAGACAGGCCCCGCTAGCTCGTTCGGTAGGTGGCTCGGTCGAAGTCGGCGTAGGCGTTCTCGCGGCCCAGGTCCTGGACCCACAGGCCGACGAAGGCGCCGGTGAAGCCCCAGGCCGCGGGCTCGCCGTTGACTTCGTGGGCGGCGTACTCGTCGGAGAGGGTGGTCGCGTCCACAGGTGAGCCGGCTTCTCTCCAGGTCGCGCCCGGGAAGGCGTAGGCGAAAGAGAGCGACGGGCCCGCGAAGCGCAGGCGGAGCCGGACCGGGCCCGGGGCGGGGACGGGGACGCGGACGCCGGGGGCGTTGGCGACCTGGCCGTTGTCGCAGGTCAGCAGGTCGAGGACCGGGATGCCGTCGTCGTCGGCGGTGATGTGGAGGAAGTACCAGTTGCGGGTGTTGTAGTAGGCGGTTACTCCGGCCAGCTGCCGATAGTTGCGGGGATGGAAGTCCATCACCGCTTCGAACTCGGAGTCGGTGGCGACGACGCGGCGGGCCACCAGGCTCGGCCGGTGGCGGCCCATCGGGGACAGGCCGCCGTAGACGCGCAGGTGGGACGGGCGCTCGGTCAGGGAGAGCCAGTCGGCGGTGGCGGGGCGGCGCAGGGTAGACCAGTTGACGCCCAGCTCCTGAGTGGTGAAATCGTCGTCCTCGGACTGCTCCGACGAGACGGGTGCGGTGGCGGGGACGGTGACACTCGACGGGGCGGGCACGGTGTCGGCGGGGAGGCCGTCGGCGATCCGGGGCCAGCCCTGGTCGGTCCAGGTCACCTCCTGGATCGCGGACTCGCGGCCGAGCACGCAACGGCCCAGCGGTGAGTAGGGGCGGGCGACCAGGTGGGCCAGATACCACTGGCCGCCGGGGGTCTCGACCAGGCTGCCGTGGCCGGCTTTCTGCAGGGTCAGCCCGGGGTGGCCGGACGAGGTGAGCAGCGGGCCGGACGGGTCGGCGAGGTACGGGCCGAGCAGGTGGCTGGAGCGGGCGACCGTCACCTGGTGGGCCCAGCTCGTGCCGCCCTCGGCCGTGACCAGGTAGTACCAGCCGTCCTTGCGGTAGAGGTTCGGTGCCTCGGTGACGGCGGCCGGCGTACCGGTGAAGATCAGATGCTCGGGGCCGACGAGGCGGCGCGCGCGGCGGTCGTACTGCTGGATCGAGATGCCGCCGAAGCGGTTCCGGCCGGGACGCCAGTCGGCGACCATCGACAGCATCCAGGTGGTGCCGTCGTCGTCGTGGAACAGCGAGGCGTCGAAGCCGCGGCCGTGCAGCTCCACCGGATCGGACCACGGGCCGGTCGGGGTGGGGCCGGTGACCAGGAAGTTCCGCGGATCCCAATAACCGGCGGTGAACGTGGCGACGTCGGTGAAGAGCAGGTGGAACTCGCCGTGCGCGTACGTGAGATTGGGCGCCCAGACGCCGTTGGAGTCGCCGGTGCCGG
>DASRYP010000349.1:0-3180 GCA_035687165.1 Actinoplanes sp.
CGCGCCCTGCGCGCCGCCGCAGCCGGCCGATACGACGTGCTACTCGTCTACCGCGTCGACCGGTTCTCCCGCCGCCTGTCCGACCTGCTGCACCTGCTCGGCCAACTCGAAGACGCCGGCGTCGCGTTCACCTCCGCCACCGAGCCGTTCGACACCTCCACCTCCATCGGACGAATGCTCGTCCAACTCCTCGGCGTCTTCGCCGAATTCGAACGAGAAACCATCATCGACCGCGTCATCAACGGAATGAACGCCAAAGCCGCCAAAGGAAAATGGCCCGGCGGCAACCGCCCCTACGGCTACCTCATCGACCGAGCAACCCAGAAACTCACACCGCACGAACACGAGGCGGCGATCCTCCGGGAAATCGTCCGCATGTACGTGAAGAAACGCCTCGGCACCCGCGCCATAGCCGACGAACTCAACCGACGCGGCATCACCAACCGCACCGGCAAGAAATGGTCCGGCATGACGATCGGCCGACTCCTCGAGAACCCCGCCTACACCGGCGACATCGTCTACGGCGACACCCACGCCCCCGACGCCCACCCCGCGCTCATCGACCGCCCCACCTGGGACCACATCCGCGAGATCGCGGACTCCCGCTCCGACGCCCACAACCAGCGAGCCATGAACGGATCCGACTACCACCTCACCGGCCTGATCACCTGCCCACGCTGCAAGAACAAGTACATCGGCACCTCAGCGAAAGGCCGCACCCGCAGCTACCACTACTACACCTGCTACTCCCGCAGCCGATACGGCGCCCACGGCTGCACCAGCCCCCGCCTGGACGCCCCGGCCATGGACGAAGCCGTCCTCCAAGCCCTGCACGACTTCTACCGCGACGCCGACACCCTCATCGCCACCGCGATCGGCCGGGCGCGGGCCCACCATCGCGACAGCAACGCCGACCGGCACGCCGAACTCGACGCCATCGAAGCCGCCATCACCGCCAAGACCACGGCACGCGACAAATACCGGACGGCGTTCGAGAACGGCACCATGGACGAGGAAGACACCGGCCCGCGGCTGCGCGAACTCCGCACCGAGATCGAAGCCCTCAAGGTCCGCCGCGACGAGATCACCGACCTGATCAGCGACGAACCCGTTGCACCGTCGCCCAGCACCCTCGCGAAGACTCGGGCCCGCCTCGAACACGTGATCACCAACGGCGACTCAGCCGAACGCAAGGCCATCATCGAAGAGCTGATCGCCGAGATCCGCATCATCGGCGACGAGATCATCCCCGTGTTCCGGCTGCCCCGCGACGAGACCGTCCCGGTGGACGCGGCGACACCCGATACATCCCCCGGCGGCGGCAACGAACCGGATCCGGTTCGCGCAATGCCAAACCTGGTGGGCCCACACCAACAGAATGCGAAACCCGTTCTGGATTTCGTCGACGATCCACTACCGGTACAGGCGGCTAAGGCCATCAAGCGCTGACACCGCGTAAGCCCAGCCAGGAGGGTGACCACCCTCCTGGTTCAGCGACTGGAGCGGCGCTGACATCGCCTGCCGATCACGAGCACAGGATCCGTGCTCGTGGCCGACCTGGGCCTCGCGCGAACCAAGCGGTGCGCGAACACGCGGGTAACGACGCCTCACGGCTCCGCCGGTTCGTTCGCCGGCCGGACGACGCGGAGACTGCCGCTGCTTGAGACCCGGCCCTTTGCCGTCGCATTGATCCGCTGTAACCCCCGGTCGCGGCGGATGGCTCTCGCCTGCACTGCACCAGCACAGCCCGTCAGAAGTCCCGCGCCCACGGCCACCTACTCGAGGCAGACCCTCGACCCCTCCCGAGTTGATCGGCACCGACGGTCCGCGCCCTACCTGCGGAAGACAACGGGCGCCTGATCTGTTGCAAGGTTGTGCGACCATGCGAGTCGCGCTGCTGTTCCTGCCGATCGGGTGTCGCCCCGCTCGACAGGTGCAGCCGTGCTGCGACGCAATGCGACTGCGGAGTGACTGAAATAATTGAAAGCCCCGCCGTCATGTTCATCGCCATCGCCGTCGGGACGGTCACGTTTTGCGTGCCGCTCGCGTTGGTGGTGGCGCTTTTCGACCGCGACAGGGACCGGCGTGCCGACGCCCGCAAAGCGTTGGACCTCCTTCTTCAGTTCCTAAAAGACCTCGTTAGTTAGGGAGCTGCAGCGCCTGTCGCCGACCGGCATGGCCCGGCATCAGATGTTGTCGGGCCATGCCCCTCCCTGCCCGGCGTCCGATGTTCAGCGTTGTAGCTCTGCATGATCTGCGGGCCGTCCATCGACATGCCGGCGGGCGTTGTACTCGCAACCGCCCGTCGGCCCGTACGCCACAGCAGTAGCCCGCGGCTCCACTGCGTGCGCGGGTGGCATCGTGTCGGTCACCGTTACCGGGCCGCGCATTTGTCTCTGAGCCGCGCCGTCGCTGACCCCGTCGTCGCCATTAAGGTGCCACCGGACACGTGGCCGACCCCCATGTTCAGCGAGCGGCGATCTTACGCATACCCGGCGAATGTGATAATAGAGACGGATCGAACCGAGGTGGACCTCCCTGGGATCGAACCGAGGTGGACCTCCCTGGGATCGAACCGAGGTGGACCTCCCTGGGATCGAACCGAGGTGGACCATAGTTGGCAGAATAAGAACCACATAACCGCAGCTCAGGGCCCGATTGTGACGCTACCGGCCATCCGCAGACGCACACCCTGACCCATTCGCCGCAAGCGCCCACCGCAGCGCCGGTCCCGCATCGGCACCGGCGCTGCGGACCCTCGCGTCTACCAGCGACCACCATCCAGCCGCCGGGCAACGAGGTCGTCCCTCCAGCTATCCGAGGGCGGCAGAGTTTGCCCCTACAGGTATTCGTCGGCGAGCGAGCACAGGTGAAGAACTCCGGGATATCGGGTGGCCTGGTCGGTATGAGCGTGAGCGCGGCGAAGTTGATGGGTGAGCAGGGCCAGCGCATCAATGTCGTCGCCGGGCTGGGCGAACGCGACGCATAGCTCCAGCGGCACAGGGTTGGTGGCCGCGCGCAGGAAGTTGGCGTGCAGGTCGGGATCGAGTTTGGTGGCGTCCAGAGGTGTCTGCGCCTGGTCGGAGCGCGGATTGATGGCGTAGAAGGTGCGCCCGTCCAGACGGAACAGCCCGCTGATGCGAACGGCGTTGCCGGGGGTGCCGAAGGCACGGGGTAACT
>DASRYP010000350.1:0-2434 GCA_035687165.1 Actinoplanes sp.
CGAGCGGACGGCCTGGCTGGCGTACCGCTGACCGTCAGCTCACCCCGGCCAGCCGGAGCAGGGCGGCCGTGCCGGCGGCCACCACCACGACAACGACGAAGGGGGCCCGGCGCCAGGCCAGCAGGGCTCCCACGGCGACGCCGGCCGGGCGGGCGATGCCGGCGAAGCCACTGCCCGCCATCAGGGTGGCGGTGGCGGCCAGGGCGGTCAGCAGGGCGCTCGCGGCCATCGGCAGAAGGCGCTGGACGGCGGCGGAGATCTCGAGACGCTCGCGCAGCAGGACGCCGCCGAGGCGCATCGTGTACGTCCCGACGCCGAGCACGACGATCGCGGCGATCAGCATCAGTTCTCCCCTTCTTGATCCTTCAGGGGAGGCTCCTGGCCGTGGGCGGGCCGCCTCAGAGCCGGGATGAACAGGGTGAGCAGGCCCAGCAGCGCGCAGAGAACAGGCAGGCCCGCGGGCAACACCGGGGTCCCGGCGACAGCGATCACGGCGCCGGTCAACGCCACGACCCGGGTGGCCCGATCGCGCAGCGAGGGCAGGATCAGGGCGATCAGACCGGCCGGGAACGCCGCGTCCAGGCCCAACGCCTCGGAGTCCCCGGTGGCCCCGCCCAGCAGCACCCCGAGCAGCGTGCCGACGTTCCACGAGGTGAACAGGGTGACGCCCAGCAGCCAGTAAACGCGCCGGCGGCGGGCCGGGTCCGGCTCGGCCAGAGTGAACGCGACGACCTCGTCGGTCATCAGGTGGCTGCCGATGATGCGGTCGCGCCACCGGGTTCCCATCGTGGTGCCGACGGCCAGCCCGAACGGCAGGTGACGGGCGTTGAGCAGCAGGCCTGCGAAGACGGCGGCGATCGGGTTGCCGACCGCGAGCAGACCGACCGCCAGGAACTGGGCTCCCCCGGCGAAGACGACCGTGGACATCAGCACAGGAACCCAGACGGGTAGGCCGTACGTGATGGTGATGGCGCCGAACGACGCGCCGACGGCGATCATCGCAGCGGCGATCGCGACGGCGTCCCGCAGGAGCGCCCGATCACGGGAATGCGTTCGCTGTACCGTACGCATGGTTTGAATAGTGAACGAGGTTCTTGTCGTTCGTCACACCGGCCCCGACGGCGAGATCGCCGAACTCGGCCCCGGGCGACTACACGAACTTGACGACAGCGAGATCGTCGGCACGCTGGCGTCAAGGACGTGCACGCCGATAATCTCCTTGCCAAACTCCCCAAGCCAGACCCAGCGGTGGAGCCGGGCGACTCTACCCGGGTCCCCCGACGGTCACCGCGCCTCTCGACCAGAAGTGGAAGTTCGCCGTGACCGAGCGTCGCCAATCACCGGGCCTCACCAAGAGTGCCCGATGAACGGCTGGAGCTCGATGGGCGGCGACGGCTGGGGCGACGCGCCCGCCTGGGTCTACGAGATCACCTGGGAGTGGGAGCCGCAACCGGGCCAGCGCTATCCGGGCGATCCGGGACGACGCAAGGCCGTGCACACCCCGGTCTACGAGGCGTCGTCCGGCAACGACGGCCGTCCTTCGGCGCCGGATCCCCGGCCAGGTCAACTTCCCACCCGGTACGGATCCTCGCCCGGCCGGCGCGACGAGGCGCAGCCATACGAGTCCCGCCCCCCGCAGGGCCGCGACTATCCGCCGCCCGCCCGCTCGGGTCAGGCACCGCCGCAGCAGCAGGGCCGTCCGAGCGCCGCGCCGCGCCGCGAGGAGCCGTTGTGGAACCGCCCGGCGTCCGCCCTGCCGGAACAGCGAAGCGACGATCACCGGCCACGGAACCCCTCTGACCAGCGGCGCGGGTCGGCGCCGGTCTACGGCCGCCAGTCCGATCAGCGCCCCCAGGAACAATCTCAGTCGACGTCGGGCGGGTCCTATCGCGACGCCGTTCAGTACCGCGAGACGCAGACACACGACTCCGCGGCACGTCCGCCGCAGTTCCGCTCGGGCGCGCAGATGCCGGCCACCCCTGGAAACCCGCAGTCCGTCCCGGTGAATCCCGGCAGACCCCCGTCCGTCCCGGTCAACCCGGGCAACCCGCAGTCGGCAAACCCGGGGCGGCCCAGCCCCTATCCGCCCGCGGGCCGCCCGGTCTCGCCGCCGTCCGGGCGTGCCACCCCGCACGGCACCTCGGAGGGGTTGTCCGCGCCGGAGCGACCGGTGTCCCCCGCGTCGTCGGGTGTCTACGGCGCCGCGCGCCCCCCGGCCGCTGGTCCCTACTACGGGCGGCGGCAGGCTGCGGATGATCAACGGGACGACCGCCGCCAGCGAGACGGCCAGCCGGCGGACGAGCCACGCCCGGTATCGCCGGCCACGGGCGTTTACGGCAGTGCCCGGCCCGCCCCGGGCGACGCCTTCCCGTCCCGCCCTGGCACGCGCCCCACGCCCGGCCGAAGCGACGGCCGCGACAACCCGCCGTTCGAC
>DASRYP010000351.1:0-5462 GCA_035687165.1 Actinoplanes sp.
GGCCGACCTCTACGCGGCCCGCACGGCGCTCGGCACGCCGCTGACCCTCAGCGGTAGCGGCACCGACGACGACGCCCAGCAGCAGTGGCAGCTGGTGCCGGCCGCCGGGAACAGCTATTCGCTCGTCTCGCGGGCCACCGGCAAGTGTGTCGGCGCGCTCGGCGGCCGGGCAGTCGCGGGCGCCCCGCTGGTGCAGACGGAGTGCGGCGAGGCGGCCCGCTGGAGGCTGCAGGCCTCCGCGTACGGCTTCACGCTGCGAACCGCCGACGGCGACCTCGTGGCCGGCGTGGGTGAACAGCGTTTCGGCGCGCACCGGGTGCTCGTCCTGCAGACGGGCAACGGTCAGCGCTACCAGAGTTGGACGGCGGTACCCGACTAAGCGGGAGGCAAGGCTGTGCGCGACACCCTGGAACGTTCCCTGACCGAGCCCGAGGAGGACCCGGCCAGGTTCAGCACACGTCGGCTGGTGCGCTGGATAGCCGTGCTGACCATCGGCGTCGTGGTGGTGCTGGCGATCTGGCAGGAACCGCTCTACGCACTCTGAGCGCGGTAAGCCTCGCTACGCACTCTGAGCGCGGTAAGCCTCGATCTCGGCGATCAGGGCTGCCTGGCCGGCCGGGTCGAGGAAACTCTGCTCGACGGCGGCGCGGGCCAGCCCGGCCACGCCCTGCGCGTCGAGGTCGAGCAGCTCGGCCGCGACCGCGTACTCCTGCTCGAGCGTGGTGCCGAACATCGGCGGGTCGTCGGAGTTGATGCTCACCGGCACACCCGCCGCGACGAGCCGGGCCAGCGGGTGCTCGTCGAGAGAGGCCACCGCCCGGGTACGCACGTTCGAGGTCGGACAGATCTCGAGCGGGATCCGGTGCTCGGCCAGGTAGGCCATCAGCTTGGGGTCCTGGGCGGCCGTGATGCCGTGCCCGATCCGCTCGGCGCCCAGATCGCGAATCGCATCCCACACCGTCCGCGGCCCGGTGGTCTCGCCGGCGTGCGGGACGCTGTGCAGCCCGGCCGCACGAGCCTTGTCGAAGTACGGCTTGAACTGCGGCCGCGGCACCCCGATCTCGGGCCCGCCCAGCCCGAAACTGATCAGTCCGTCGGGCCGCTCCGCCAGCGCGATCCGCAGGGTCTCCTCGGCCGCGGGCAGGCCGGCCTCGCCCGGGATGTCGAAGCACCAGCGCAGGTCGATGCCGAAGTCGGCCGAGGCGGCGCGGCGGGCGTCCTCGATCGCGGCGCAGTAGGCCTCGGCCGGGATGCCCCGCTTGACGCTGGAGTAGGGCGTGAGGGTCAGCTCGGCGTACCGGACCTGCTGGCGGGCCAGCTCACGGGCCACTTCGTAGGTCAGCATCCGCACGTCCTCGTCGTCGCGGATCAGGTCGACCACACTCAGGTAGACCTCGATGAAGTGCGCGAAGTCACGGAACGCGAAGTAGTCGGCCAGCGCGGCCGGCTCGGCGGGCACCGGGGTGGCGCCCTCGTGCCGGGCCGCCAGTTCGGCCACGATCCGCGGCGAGGCCGAGCCCACGTGGTGGACGTGCAGCTCGGCCTTGGGCAGGCCGGCGATGAACGAGGTCAGCTCGTGCACCTGGAGGTCCCTTCTGGATCTGCGGTCCGGGCCACCACGAAGATGCGGCGGAACGGAAACGCCACGTACCCACCGGTCGCCGGGTAGGCACCGGTCAGCTCCCGCGCGAGGTCGGCGCGGAACGACTGCCAAGCATTCTCGTCCAGCGCTGCCTTGACGGGCCGCAACGCCGTCCCCTCCATCCAGCGCAGCACCGGATGCTCGGGCCCGTCGACTGGCAGCAGGTGCAGGTAGGTGGTCTCCCAGGCGTCGACGGCCGCGCCCACGCCGGTGAGCAGGGCCGCATAGTCGCCCGGGTCGTCGACCGGCGCCTCGCGCAGCACCTCACCGACCCCGTGGCGCTGCCCGACGGCCCGCAGCAGCACGTGTGAGGACGCGCCGAAGTTGCCCGGCACCTGCATCGCCAACCAGGCCCCGGGCGGCATCCGCACGGCCCAGCGGGCGAGCAGCTCGCGATGCTCGGGCACCCACTGCAGGGTCGCGTTGGTGACGAGCACGTCGACGTCGGGCCCGGGCTGCCAGTCGCGCACGTCGTCGAGCCGGAACTCGGCCGGGCCGCCGTGTGCCGCCGCCTTCGCGATCATCTCGGCCGACGAGTCGACGCCGGTGATCCGCGCGTCGGGCCAGCGCTCGGCCAGGGTCAGCGTAAGCGCGCCGGGCCCGCAGCCGAGGTCGACGACCGCCCGCGGCCCCGTCGCCGCTACCCGGCCGACCAGGTCGAAGAACGGGCGTGAGCGCTCGGCGCCGTAGCGCTGGTAGACGGCTGGATCCCACATGCGAACCTCCCAAACCGTACGTACGTCTTGCAGGCACGCTATCAGCCAGCCGGTAGGGTCGACAGCCGTGGAGAATCGTAGTTTTCGCAGAATGGGACAGACGGCCGGCGTGGTCGGCCTCGGCGCTTGGCAACTCGGCGCCGACTGGGGCGAGGTGAGCGAGTCCGACGCGCACGAGACCCTGCAGGCCGCGGTCGACGCGGGCGTCACGTTCATCGACACCGCTGACGTCTACGGCGACGGCCGCAGTGAGCAGATCGTCGGCTCGTTCATCAAGAACAAGCCCGGGCTGACCGTCGCCACCAAGATGGGCCGCCGGGTGGCGCAGGAGCCCGGCAACTACACGCTCGACAACTTCCGTGCGTGGACCGACCGGTCCCGGGCCAACCTCGGTGTCGACACGCTCGATCTCGTGCAGTTGCACACCCCGCCGACCCCGGTCTTCTCCTCCGACGCCGTCTTCGACGCTCTCGACACCCTCGTCGAGGAGAAGCGGATCCGGGCGTACGGGGTGAGTGTCGAGAAGGTCGAGGAGGCGCTCACCGCGATTGCCCGCCCGGGCACCGCCAGCGTGCAGATCATCCTCAACGCCTTCCGGCTCAAGCCGCTCGAGCGGGTGCTGCCGGCCGCCGCCGAGGCCGGGGTCGGCGTCATCGCCCGCGTGCCCCTGGCCAGCGGCCTGCTCTCCGGCCGCTACGACGAGCACACCACGTTCGCCGAGAACGACCACCGCAACTACAACCGGCACGGCGCCGCGTTCGACGTCGGCGAGACTTTCTCCGGTGTGGACTACGCGACCGGACTCGAGGCCGTCAAGCGGTTGCGCCCGCTGGTGCCCGAGGGCTACACGATGGCCCAGTTCGCCCTGCGCTGGGTCATCGACCAGCCGGGCGTCACCGTGGTCATCCCCGGGGCGCGCAACCCCGAGCAGGCCCGAGCGAACGCCGCGGTCGCCGGACTGCCTCCGCTGACCGAAGAGGCGAAGGCCGGTGTACGCGAGGTCTACGACGAACTGATTCGCCCGCAGGTGCAAGACAAATGGTGAACGAACCGGCACCTACCCCCATTCCGGCTCCTAGGAAAAGGCTCATCGGGTGGCTCCCGATGGCGCTCGGCGTGCTGGGAGTCGTGGTCGGTGCGCTGTGGACACTGCAAGGCCTTGACATCCTTGACGGAAGCCGGATGAGCGGAGTCGGGATCTTTGCGGTGATCGGTCCGGCGATAGCCGTCGCGGGACTGATTTCGATCATTCTTGGCGTGCGGGCGCGAACGCGTGCGAAACGCGCGGAAGCGACAGCCTGAGACCCGGCAATGACGAAACCCCCGCACCCTCTTACGAGGATGCGGGGGTTTCTGCGTCGGAGCCGATCTCCGCCAGGCGATCGGCGGCCGGCCTTGCGACCGGCATGTGTTCTCAGAGCGGCCGAACCTGCTCCGCCTGCGGGCCTTTCTGACCCGGGGCGATCTCGAACTCGACCCGCTGGTTCTCTTCCAGAGTGCGATAGCCGCTCGTCTGGATGGCCGAGAAGTGGACGAACACGTCAGCGCCCCCGCCGTCGACGGTGATGAAGCCGAAGCCCTTGTCTGCGTTGAACCACTTCACGGTTCCTTGCGCCATGCTGAACTCTCCTTCTGAAAATGCCGACCCCGCGACACCCCGGGCCGATGACCGTTTTCGAGCAGCGGCGCCGTGAGGCGGCCTTTCAGAGGACGTCCCATCCACCGTCAACGCACGACACCGGCGGCGGTCATCGTGTGACCGCCCGGCATCCCTTGATCGGGCAGAAGCAGCGAACCACGTACGCAAAAACTGGGCACACTGTACCCGAAAAGAGGTCCGTAAAGCTGCCCCTCGAGCGATACGAATAAACGCCGACGGATATGGAAAAGGTCCCCCACTTCGCTCTCGCTAGGTGGGAGACCCGGATCGTTAACCCGCCTCAATCAGGCCATTGACCAGTCAGTTTCCGGACTCCGACGGCACCGCCTCGATCGACGGCCGCCTTCACGAGTGCGAAGATGGCGCCCTGCAAGGCGGCGGCGGCAAGGATCTCGCCCCAGCCGCGATCCTCATCCGTCGCGTTCGGAGCGTCGTCGTCGTTGCCGACCAGTCGCCAGATCTCCTTGAATACGAGACCCGCGACCGCGCCCGCGCCGATGCCGAGCAGCAACCCCACCGGCCGGTAGGCCAGCTTCGACACTTTGCCGCTCACCGGCGCCTCCCTCGAACGATCAGAATGACGCCCACGAATGCGATCACGCCGGCAAAGACCAGGGAAAGAGGAACCGGGCTGTTCCGCACTTTCTCCCGGACGTCGATGACGAGCTCGCTCGACCCGGCCTGATCAGCGGCGCCGGCGGCCTGGTCGGACACCTCGCGAACCTTGACCGTGGCCTGATCGGTGGCCTCACGGACCTTGTCGCTGACCGCGCCCGCAGCGGCCAAGGCGGCGCCGCGTACCTTCTCGGTCGCCTCCACCGCCTGGGCCTTGACCCTCAGCTTGGTCTGCTCGACCTGCTCCTTGGCCCGGGCCTTGACGTCGGCCTTGGCGGCGAGGGCCTGAACCGTCTCGCCGAGCTCGGCACGCGTCTGCTGAATCTCGGCGCGCAGCTCGTCGATCGACGGTTTCGGCTCCGGCGACCCGTTCTTCTCACTCATGCCTGAGCCTCCTGGGCACGGACTCCTGGCCCTACGTACGCTTCGCTTTCTCCGGTGCAGTCACTCATGGCTGAGCCTTCTGGGGCACGAACTCCTGGCCCTACGTACGCTTCGCTTTCTCCGGTGCAGTCACTCATGCCCGTCCTTCCTTGACCGCGTGCTTGACGGCATCGACGTCGGCCTTGACGCTCGCGACCGCGGCGGTGGGCTCGGGCGGAACGGCCTTGGTGACCTGGTTCTTGCCGATCAGGGCGAGCACGCCGGCGATCAGGAAGAGTGCGACCGTGATGATCAGCGCCGCCAGCCACAGGTCCAGGAACAGGTTGAATACGATGATCAGGGTGGCGATGAGGGCACCCACGCCGTACATGGCGAAAACCCCGCTGCCGCCGAACAGGCCGACGCCTATGCCGGCGTGCTTGCCTTTCTCGGCCAGCTCGGCCTT
>DASRYP010000352.1:0-7078 GCA_035687165.1 Actinoplanes sp.
CAGGTCGGGCGTCTGCGTGGCCTGCAGCCGGTGGATGATGTCGAGCACGACCTCGCCCTCGTTGACCTCGACGTCGAAGTCCTCCAGCGAGCCGCCGGTGTCGTCGCCGCGCCAGACGCGGAAGTGGCGTTTGGTGCCCATTACTTCGCCTCCGTCTTGCTCTGTGCGGCCGTCGTGCTGGGTGTGGCGTACTGGGCCAGCTCGTCCTCGGTCAGGTATTTGGCCAGCTCGGTGCGGTCGAAGAGCTCGAACAGCTCCTCCCGCATGCGGGGCAGCGGCTTGCGCTCGAGCTGGACGTCGGCCGACCCGTCCAGCGCGCAGACCAGGTTGACCTTGCGCCACTCCGGGCTCATCTGCGGGAAGTCCTCGCGGGTGTGACCGCCGCGCGACTCCTCCCGCTCGAGCGCCGCCTTGGCCGTGCATTCCGAGACGATCACCATGTTGCGCAGGTCGAGCGCGAGGTGCCAGCCCGGGTTGTAACGACGGCCGCCGGCTGCGCCGACCTGATCGACGCGCAGCTTGAGCTCCTGGATCCGCTTGAGCGCGTCGGCCAGCTCGCCCGCGCGGCGGATGATGCCGACCAGATCGCCCATCACGGCCTGAAGATCCTGCTGCAACTCGTACGGGTTCTCGCCGCTCTGCCGGTCGAGTGGGGCGAGCGCCGTACGCAGCGCGGACTCCACGTCGGACGTGTCGACCTTGGGGCGCTTGGGCAGAGAATCGGCGTACGCCGCGGCGTGCTCACCGGCCCGCTTGCCGAAGACCAGCAGATCGGAGAGGGAGTTGCCGCCCAGCCGGTTGGAACCGTGCATGCCGCCGGAGACCTCGCCCGCGGCGAACAGGCCTTCGACCACGCCCAGCGCGGCCGTCGTGTCGGGGTCGACCTCGACCCCGCCCATCACGTAGTGGCAGGTCGGGCCGACCTCCATCGGCTCCTTGGTGATGTCGACGTCGGCCAGTTCCTTGAACTGGTGATACATCGAGGGGAGACGCTTGGTGATCGTCTCGGCCGGCATGCGGGTGGAGACGTCGAGCAGGACGCCGCCGGCCTTGGTGCCGCGGCCCGCCTTGACCTCGGAGTTGATCGCGCGGGCGACCTCGTCACGTGGCAGCAGCTCGGGTGGCCGGCGGTTGTTGTCGGGGTCGTTGTACCACCGGTCGGCCTCTTCCTCGGTGTCCGCGTATTGCTTGCGGAACACGTCGGGGACGTAGTCGAACATGAAGCGCTTGCCGTCGCTGTTGCGCAGCACCCCGCCGTCACCCCGGACCGACTCGGTGACCAGGATGCCCTTGACGCTGGGCGGCCAGACCATGCCGGTGGGGTGGAACTGGAGGAACTCCATGTTGATCAGCGTCGCGCCGGCCCGCAGAGCGAGGGCATGACCGTCCCCGGTGTACTCCCAGGAGTTGGAAGTGACCTTGTAGCTGCGACCGACGCCACCGGTCGCGAGGATCACGGCGGGTGCCTCGAGCAGAAGGAACTCACCGGACTCGCGGTAGTAGCCGAAGGCGCCGGCGACGCGCCCACCGTCGAGCATCAGCTCGGTGATGGTGGTCTCGGAGAACACCCGGATGCGGGACTCGTAGTTGCCGGTCTCGGCGAAGTCTTCCTGCTGCAGCGAGACGATTTTCTGCTGGAGCGTGCGGATCAGCTCGAGGCCGGTGCGGTCGCCGACGTGCGCGAGCCGCGGGTATTCGTGCCCGCCGAAGTTGCGCTGCGAGATCTTGCCGTCCTTGGTGCGGTCGAAGAGCGCGCCGTAGGTCTCCAGCTCCCAGATGCGCTCGGGCGCCTCCTTGGCGTGCAGCTCGGCCATCCGGAAGTTGTTGAGGAACTTGCCGCCGCGCATGGTGTCCCGATAGTGGACCATCCAGTTGTCGCGCGAGTTGACGTTGCCCATCGCCGCCGCGGCGCCGCCCTCGGCCATGACCGTGTGGGCCTTGCCGAAGAGGGACTTCGAGATGATCGCGGTGCGCTTGCCGGCCAGCCGGGACTCGATCGCTGCGCGCAGACCGGCGCCGCCGGCCCCGATCACGACGACGTCGTAGTGGTGCCGTTCGATTCGTGCAGTGGTCATTTTGTGCGCCTCCCCTTAGCCGACGAACCGGAGATCGGAGAACCAGCCGGCGGAGAGCGCCATGACGTAGAAGTCGGTCAGCGCGAGGGTGCCGAGGGTGATCCAGGCCAGTTGCATATGACGCACGTTCAGCTTCGACACAAAGGTCCACAGTCGATAACGCACGGGGTGCTTCGAGAAGTGTTTGAGCCGACCACCGGTGATGTGGCGGCAGGAGTGACAAGAGATCGTGTACGCCCACAGCATGATCACGTTGATCAGCAGGATGATGTTGCCGAGCCCGAAGCCGAACCCGCCGCCGGGGCGGTGGAACGCGATGATCGCGTCCCAAGTATTGATCAACGAAATGATCACGGCCGCGTAGAACGCGTAACGGTGAGCATTTTGGAAGATCAACGGGAAGCGCGTCTCACCGGTGTATTTCGCGTGGCCGTCGGGGACCGCGCAGGCCGGCGGCGACAACCAGAAGGCCCGGTAGTAGGCCTTGCGGTAGTAGTAGCAGGTCAGGCGGAAGAGCAGCAGGAACGGCAGCGTGAAGGCGGCCTCGGGGATCAACCAGAAGCTCGGCAGCGGGGTGCCGAACAGGGCGGAGCCCTCGACGCAGCGGTCGGTGATGCAGGGGGAGTAGAACGGCGTGAGGTAGTGGAACTGCTCGACGAAATACCACTTGTGCATGAACACGCGGACGGTCGCGTAAGTGACCCAGGCCGCGAGCCCGATGAAGGTGATCAGCGGGGGGAACCACCACCGGTCGGTGCGCAACGTCTTGGCCGTGATCGCCGCGCGTGATCGCTGTGGGCCGTTGGGTCCCACGGGCGGCCTCGTTGCCGTCGTCGTCATTCGATCTCCTGACGTGCCTGTCCAAATGACCCGGCCGGCGGGCGAGGGGGAGCCCGGCAGCCGCCATGCTTCCGTGATGTGGGGCACACGTTACGCCCAAGGTCGGACAGTTTCGCGCCTAGGGATGGGGTACGGATCACAAAAGTTGACCCCGACCGCACTGATGCCGCCACATCCATTAATGGATCTTGGTCTCCCCGATCCAAAACGGACGTGACCGGGCGGGTCAAAGATCCGGGACTGTCAGTCGGCGGAGGGAACCGGCGCAGAGCGGCGGGGACCAGTCCTGCAGGTCCTCGGAGCGGGCCTCGCCGTCGTCGGCGCGCGGGGGAACGAAGAAGGCCGGCGTACGGGACTTCGACTGGCGGTCCAGCGCGTCGGCGAAGACGGCTCGGGCATCGAGAAGCCGGCGCCAGCCGTCCTGGGCGCCCGCGTGTCCGTCCGACGAGGTGCCGGGCGGGTCCGAACCGGAGTCAGCCGGAGGCGTTGCCGGTCAGGTTCCAGCTCGCCAGGTGGAGGGCGGGGGCCGCGTAGCGGGTGCCGGACCAGCGGTCGGGCAGCAGCACCGACTCGCTGCCGATGCCCAGGACCATCCCGGCGGCCAGGGCCTGCGGATAGGACTGGGTAAAGCGCAGGTTGCCGACCGGCGCGGTCACCTCGCCATTCTCGACCAGCCAGACGCCGTTGCGGGTCAGGCCGGTGATGACCAGCGTCTTCTGGTCGAGGACCCGCGTATACCACAGGTCGGTGATGAGCAGGCCGCGTTCCAGGTGAGCCACCAGCGGGCGGGCCGACTCGGCGACCGGACTGGTCGGATCGGCGGGCGGCAGAGTTGGCTCGGTCGTCGGGGAGGCTGCCTCAAGGCGCAGGTTGGTGGGGTGGGGGCCCCAGGTGCGGGACACCCCGGAGGCGTGACCGGTCGACTCGGCGCCGGCCTCGGCCGCCGACGTGCGGTCGTGGGCCACCGCCTTGGTCACGCCCTCGCGGACCAGGACGAGCCAGTCGCGCGGGGTGCCCTCGTCGTCGAAGGGCAGACCGGGAGCGGGTTCGGCGCGGCTGCCGAGCGGTTCGTCCATCAGCGACACCGACGGGTCGAACTGGTCGGCGCCGATCTCGGCGAAGGACTGTTTCCGCGCATAGGCCTTGCCGTTGAACCCGAAGATGGCGAAGTTGTCGAGCAGGTCGGCGACCGCCTCGGGTTCGAGCACCACCTCGTAGCGCCCGGGCGCCAGCTCGATCGGGTTCTGCCCGGCCCGCGCCTTGGCCGCCGCGCGGGCGCCGAGCAGCGCGCCGTCGAGGTCGGCGAGGCGACCGCCGGCGAGCCGGGCCACCCCGTCAGCGCCGGAGAGCCGTGCGATGCCGTCCATCGCCGCCTCGGCCGTGCGACCCTCGCAGGACTGGCCGGCGCTGTTGGCGAAGGCCGCGGACGTGTAGGTCGTGCGGCAGTAGCCCGCGGTCTCGAGGCCCTCGGCGGCGCGCACGAAGTCGCGCACCCGCTCGGCCCGTTCGGCCGGGGTCGCGCGGGCGGTCGCCTCGTCGAAGCCGAAGTCGAGCCCGGACCCCGCGCCCGAGCCGTGATGCCCGGCTGACTGGTGCAGCGGCCTGGGCGGTGTGAGACCGGGCCAGGTCACGTCGGGCGGGCTCACCCGCACCGCGGTGACCATCCAGTCGACCAGGCCGCGCAGCCCGTCGGCGTTGACGATCGTGGTGGAGCCGGTCGCCGTGCGGCCGTCGAGGTGTAACCGCAGGCTGACCGTGGTGGCCGCGTCGGCGACATTTTGGTGGATCATCGACACGGCGAAGCGGGTCAGCGCCTCGGCCTCGTGGCGCACCATCACCTCGGCCTCGGCGGATGGACCCGCCACCTGCCGCACCAGCTCGACGACCCGGGCGGCGAGCTCGAGCTCAGCCCCTGTCCGGACGATGTCGACACTCATCCCCGCACCCCCACCCGGACGTCGGTAAACCTGGCCGGAGCGGCCGGATGGCCGGTGTGCCCGATCTGGCCGGGCTGGCCTTTGCCGCAGTTGGGCGTGCCCCAGGCGACAGTCTCGGAGGAGAGCATGTCCATCGACTGCCAGAACCGGGGGCCGATGCCGGTGTAGGTCGGGTTGCGCAGCATGCGGCCCAGCCTGCCGTTCTTGATCTCGTAGCCGATCTCGCAACCGAACTGGAAGTTGAGCCGCCGGTCGTCGATCGACCAGGACCGGTTGATGTCCATGAACACGCCGTCGTCGGTCGCCGCGATGATCTCGTCGAGTGTGTGCGGGCCGGGCTCGAGGCCCACGTTGGTCATCCGGACCATCGGCAGCCGCGCCCAGCCGTCGGAGCGCATGCTGCCCGCGTAGTCGAGCCCGGCGACGGCGGCCGAGTCGCGCCCGGCCAGCACCCCGACCCAGATGCCGTCGCGCACGGCGGCACGCCTGGTCGCCGGGGTGCCCTCGTCGTCGTAGCCGAAGCTGCCCAGCGCGCCGGGGATGCTGGGGTCGATGGTGATGTTCATCAGCTCGGAGCCGTAGCGCAGCGAGCCCAGCTTGTCGAGCTCGAGCCAGCTCGTGCCGGCGAACGCCGCCTCCCAGCCGAGGATGCGGTCGAGCTCGATGGCGTGCCCGACGGACTCGTGGATCTGCAGCGCGAGCTGCTCGCCGCCGAGCACCAGCGTCGTCTCGCCGGTGGGGCAGAGCGGCGCGGTGAGCAGAGCTCGTGCCTCCTCGGCCATGCGGGGCGCGTTGCCGATCAGGTCGAGGCTGTCGACCAACTCCCAACCGCTCGAGCCGTATTGCCCGCTGTGGGACGGCCAGGAACGGCGCTGGATCTCACCGTCACCGAAGGCCATCGCCGTGACGCCGGCGCCGCACTCGCGGGTGTGCTGGTCGATGCGGTGGCCGTCGCTCGAGACGAACCACTTGCGCGTGTCCCAGATCTGGTAGACGCCCTCGGCCAGGTCGGCGCCCGCGGCCTTGGCCGCGGCGGTGGCACCGACCAACAGGTCACCCTTGGCCGAGACGGAGATGCCCAGCGGGTCGATCGCGCAGTCGCTGGCCCAGCTCGCCTCGACGGCCTTGGTGGGCACCAGATCGATCGGTGGCCCGGGCACGGTGGCGCTGGCCACGGCGATCTGAGCCGCGCGGCCACCGGCCGCGCGGGCGGCGGCGTCGGAGAGGTCGGGCACCGCGTAGAAACCCCAGCTGGACCCGACCAGGGCGCGGACGCCGAGACCGGCGCTCTCACCGGAGCTGAGCTCCTCGACGTCGCCGTCGCGGGCGCTCATCGATTCGGTGCGGCGCAGCATGACGCGGCAGTCGGCATAGCGTGCGCCGGCGTCGAGAGCGGCCTGCACCGCCGCGGACGCCTCATCGAAGTGGCTCATGAACCGACCCTATGGGACCGGTACGACAATCCGCAGTGCTGCTTCCCGTTGCTGGCTCGTCGTCGAGCGCACTGCGCACAACGATTTTCAGCACCTTGTCGGTCGCCGGGTTGGACGGCGAGAGGATCGCGCAGACCAGCGGCACGGCACCGGGGTCGACCGCGACGCGATGGAAGTCGATCTCCGTGGTGATGGCGAGGTCGGGGATTTCATGCCAACTTTCCTTGCGACAACCCCGTCCCACTACGGGACTGCCGTGCCCTGCCCTTGCAGGAAGGCTAACTCGTCAGGCAGGGAAGCGGTCTCCACCGAGCGGAGGCCGGGCACCGTGGCACCGACCAGCAGAAGCGCGTCGGACGGCTCGGAGTCGTAGAGGCTGTGATGGGCGTAGACGTCGGCGGAGTCGCGGCGGTCGCCCAGGTAACGCTCGGCCAGCGCGACCGGCACGTCGTGCCAGTCGACGATCGGGTCGCGGGCCACGCCCCGGTGGAAAGTGTCGGGGCGACGCAGCACGGCCATCGCCGCCAGCCAGCCGCCGAGGCCGGTGCCGCGTACGGCGACCGCGGTCAGATCCAGGTCGGGATGCTTGCCGACCAGCCCGTGCAGGGCGTCGACCTGGTCGGACAGGGACACGTCGACCAGTCGGCGATGCACCACCTTCTCGAAGCTGGGGGCCACTCCGGGCGTACCCCGGGCGTCGATGCTCACGACCGCGAACCCGGCGTCGGCCCACCACTGCCGCTCCTGCCAGGCCGCGGGATCGTGCACCACCTGCTGGCTGCCCGGACCCTCG
>DASRYP010000353.1:0-2526 GCA_035687165.1 Actinoplanes sp.
CCTCGGCCTCGGCCGCGCCCATCTGGAAGACCGGGCGGTAGGCGTCGACCGGGAAGTAACGCCACAACACCGTCTCGAACTCCACCCCGGAGCCGGAGACGTGCCGCCGCACCTCGGGCACCACACCGAAGCCGGAGGCCAGCACGGCCTCGCCGGCGAGCATCGCCGCGCCGGTCAGCGGACCCGGGCCGGGCAGGCCGCGCGGATCGCCGGGGGCCGGCAGCACGAGCCGGATGTCGTCGGGGTGCACCTTGGCGAAGACCGGCAGGCCCTGCGGCAGCGGCACGTCGGTCCACGTGCCGGGCGCGTCGGCGAACAGGTGCTCCTCGTCGTGGGCGATCTCGTCGGCCAGCTCGTCGAGGGGGACGAGGCCAGCACGCCAGGCGCGCACCCAGGCCACGAACCGGGTGGAGCGCCGCGCGGTGCGGGTAGCCGCGTGAGCTGCGGGGGACATGCGAGCAAGGGTACGTGCCCAGCGGGAAGGTTGTCTCGGTCGGAGCGTCAAAAGGGGCGTGTCCCAACGCACGAGTTACGGTGCCTTGCATGTATGGGGAGGACGTGCTCAAGGGGGACTGGCGGCGACGCCGGGTGGTGCCCGAGGTGGACGCCGAACGGGACCTGGTCGTCGAGGACGCGGAGTCCGGGTTCTGCGGGGCGGTGGTCGGCTTCGAGCTGGGCGCGGTGGTGCTGGAGGACCGGCACGGCAAACGGCGCAACTTCCCGCTCGCGCCGGCCGCGTTCCTGCTGGACGGGAAGACGGTGACGCTGCGGCGGCCGTCGACGGCGCCGCAGCAGGCAACGAGGAAGGTCACGGCCTCCGGTTCGGTCGCGGTCGCGGGCGTACGCGCTCAGGTCGCGAAGGCGAGCCGCATCTGGGTCGAGGGCATCCACGACGCGGCCCTGGTCGAACGGATCTGGGGCGACGACCTGCGGATCGAGGGCGTCGTGGTCGAGCCGCTGGACGGTATCGACGACCTGGCCGCGGCGGTCCGCGAGTTCGGGCCCGGTCCGCGGCGCAAGCTCGGGGTGCTCGTCGACCACCTGGTCGCGGGCAGCAAGGAGAGCCGCATCGTCGCCGCCGTGAACGACCCGAACGTGTTGGTCACCGGTCACCCGTATGTCGACATCTGGCAGGCCGTGAAGCCGCAGCGGGTCGGCCTGCAGAAGTGGCCGGTGGTGCCGCCGGGACGGCCGTGGAAGGAGGGCATCTGCGCGGCCGTGGGCGTGCCCGAACCGGCTGACCTGTGGCGGCGGATCCTGGCCTCGGTGAGCAGCTACAAGGACGTCGAAACGCCACTGATCAACTCGATGGAGCGCCTGATCGATTTCGTCACGGTCGAGGGCTGAGCGCCGGTCCGAGGGACGACGGCCTGGAACTGACGAGGCGTGGGGTCTCCTTTTCAGGCCAGGTGGTTCGGGTCGCGGCTGAAGACGAAGGTGGCGATGTCGAGGGCGGCCACTGTGCCGTCGTCGGTGCGCAGGATCTGCAGAATTTCGCCCTCGTTGTCGCCGCTGATGCCGCGCCAGCGGTCGGGGGCCTCGCGAGTGAAGTGGGTGCGGTGGTGCGGGCCGGTCATCAGCAGGGCGGCGCCGTCCGTGGTGATCTCGAACTCGCGGCCCATCCACCACCAGCGGCCCACCAGCGTCGTCGCCTCGCCGGTCGGCGCCTCGCCCGTCGCCGGCGCGGGCGCGGGCGGCTGCCAGGGCGCCGGCATCGTGGGCTCGGCGTCCACCACCGTGTCCAGGGCGTGCAAGGCCACGTCCTTGATCGTGGTGCCGGTGAGGCCGTAGGAGTTGGCGAAGACGACCACGCCGAGGCGGCTGCGGCGGTGGACCGCCAACTGGGCGACGTAGCCGGGCATCGAACCGCCGTGCCCCACGAAGACCCGTTCCCCGACCCGATAGAGCTGGGGACCCAGGCCGTGACCGGCAGTCCAGGACTCCAGGTCGCTGATGACCACGGGAGTGCACATCTCGTCGACGGTCTCGCGGGCCAGGACGGTGGGGGCGGGATCGGTCCAGAAGGCGGCCCACTTGGCCATGTCGGTGACCGTGGACCAGAGCTGGCCGGCCGGCGCCATCGCCCCGGAGTCCAGCCGCGGCTCCTCGTGCAGGGAACCGTCCAGCGCATGCACCACATAGCCGCGGGCGAACGGCTCGACCGGTGCGTAACTGGTGCGCTTCATGCCCAGCGGGTCGAGGACGCGCTTGCTCACCAGGGTCGGCCAGCGCTCGCCGGTCACCCTTTCCAGAACCGCCCCGAGCAGTCCGTACGCGAGATTCGAGTACCGATATCGGCGGAACGGCGGGCCGGCGATCTTCTCGTAGCCGAGCTCGGTCAGCAGCTTGTCCACATCGCCGCCGGGGGTCCGCTCCCACCAGGCGCCGTCCGGCTCGCGCTGCAGGCCGGAGACGTGGCCGAGGAGCTGGCGCAGCGTGACGCCGCCGATCGGGGTGCCCGGCAGGTGGCGGTAGAGCAGGTCGTCGAGGGTGAAGAAGCCCTCGTCGCGTAGCTGCAGGACCAGC
>DASRYP010000354.1:0-11526 GCA_035687165.1 Actinoplanes sp.
TTTCTACTGTGGATATGATCTAGACACTCACATCCTTGCAGGTCAGGTGCACCTTTCCCCCACCGGCCTCGATGACCTATTCCCCCGCTGACTGAGGGAGGCCGACGGCGCCGGTCGGCATCGGTCCGTACCACCGCAGCAGTCTTGCTCATCGAGGTCTGTCTTTGGCGTTGCGGGTACTGGTCGCAACGTCGGCAACCCTTGAGCGGCCGAACGGTGTGATCGGCCGTCTCATGCCTGAGCAGATCGGCAAGGTAGGTGGGACTTTGGTCCCTGTTCGCCAACCTCCGCGACGGACGAGCACGAGACGACGAGCGTCACCCCTCCGCAGTTCTGCCGGAGTCGGGCGCGGCAAGCGTTGAGGAGTGTGCCGCGCCGCTGTATTGCTGTTCCGACTACTCTGGGCGAGCCCGGCGGCACGGCATTCCTGCATCGGAATCAGGCTGGTTGCTCGTTCATGCGGTGTGCCGAAGAGCGAGCTCGGCGGCGGCGAGTTGCCTGGCCCACGTCCGCGCCCGGTCCAGTTCGCCGGCCACCAGCGGACCGGTCGTGCCGTTGACCTTGAAGCTCTCGGGTGGTTGGGCCATGCGGCAGCCGAGCCGGCGCAGCCGCCGGTGTGCCTTGTGTGCCGCCGAGCCGGGCAGCAACGGCTTATCGACCTTGGTATCGAAGGCGGCGGCTGTAAGGCCGGTGAGCATCGGCGAGACGTCCAGGTACTCGCGGATCCCCACATCCGCTGTGCCCGGGCGGACGTCGCCCTGCCGTGCCGCGTCCTGCCTCGTACCGGGCCTGCTCAGGCCGAAGGCGTGCGTCGGCCCGCCGACGACCAGCAGGTCGAAGCCGTCGGCGGACGGGATTTCCCGGGCCTCCGCGAGACGCACCTCGAAGGCCTCGCCGAGTCCGTCCGCGACGGCATGGGCGACGGCTTCGGTGTTGCCGAACATCGATTCGTAGATGACCAGTGCTTTCATGGCGTACCTCCGTTTCCGGCGTGGTGTGATGCGGCGTGATCGGAGAGGACCTCGCCGATCGGGCGTCGCGGGGTGGCGGGGGCCGGTGGTCCGTAGCCGAGCCGGATGACCATCTGGGCGAAGCGGCAGGCTCGGCGGTCGGTCAGCACCTCGCGGATGCCCGGGATCTCCACCGGCTGGCTGATCGGGGTGGTGGCCAGGTGCCGCCGGGTGGCGACGAGCAGCACCCGCTGCAGCGCCTGCCCGGCGTGCACCCAGTCGGCCGGCCCGTCGCCGCTCGTGGTCAGCACGGCGATCGTCGGCCATTTCTCGAACACCTCGGACCGGCGCTGCCGGGGTGCGTGCACGAGGCCGAAGTCGCGCATCGGCAGCCGCTCCAAGGCGTCCCAGGGGCCGTACGCCGCAGCCGGAACACCGTCCCGGCGGCGGGCCACCGGGCGGGTCCACCGGTCCATCTCGGCGCGGTAGCCGTCGCTGGCCCGAAGCCGCCGTTCGGCTTCCCGGCCCAGCCCGGCGATGACGGTGCGGCTGGCGGGTCCGGCGATCATCAGGGCGGCACCCTCGTGGCCGGCCGCCGCGCGCAGCTCCTCGATCGCATCAGCCGGAACGACCTTCGGCAGGAACGGTTGCCGGTTGGTGTGGCGGCACTCGATCGCGTCGGCGAGAGCCAGCACCGCGTCCGAGGGCTTGGCGGCAACGCCCGGCTGGACCACCGCCACCAAGTCGGGGCGGCCGGGATCGGGCAGGACGGCGAGATCCGGAACGCGGCCGGCCCGGCGCAACGCCAGCCGAAGCGTGAAGATCGCCGCGCCGACGCTGATCAAGAGCTCACGACCGTCGGGGTCGAGCACGTCAAGCTGCCGGTCGTGGTCGGCGTACACCGCGATCTCCTCGCCGGTCAGCCGGAACCGCCACGGCTGGCTGTTGTGCAGGGACGGGGCCAGGATGGCTGCCTCGATGCAGCGGACGAGCTCGGGACTGTCCATGATTGCCTCCTCCCTTTCACGCTAGGAGCGGCCGGATTCACCGGGCAGAGTCGGAGGACCTGACTCCGCGGACACAGGTCCATCGGCCCTGATTCTTCTTCGGCGGCCCTGCGACGATCAGGTCGTACGGTGATCGGAGGCGCTGCCATGCTGATCGAGCGGATCGGTCCGATGGACCTGACCGTGCTGGCCGCCGACCGTGGTGCGGTGCCCACGAATCTCGGCGTTATCCTCATGTTCGACGGACCGGGGCCGGAGCCGGCGGAGCTGCTCAAGCTGTTGTGTGCCCGCACCCTGCGCATTCCGCGGTTCCGGCAGGTCCTGTGCGCTACCCCGATCGGTTGCGGCCGACCGGTATGGGTCGACGACCCGTCGTTCACGGTGGACCGGCACTTCCAAGTGTTCGACCGTCCTGGTGACGACGTGCTGGGCGTGGCCGCGTCGCTGCTGTGCCGGCCGCTCGACCCGCGGCGGCCTCTGTGGCGCGCGGTCCTGGTGACCGGCCGGGACCGGCACGCGCTGATCCTCGTCGTGCACCATGTCGTCGCGGACGGCGTAGGCGGCCTTGCGGCTCTCGCCGCGTTGGCCGACGAGTGGCCCAGCACCGGTCCTTGTCGGCCCTTCCCACTGCGGGCCCCGTCGGCGCGAGAGTTGGCGTCCGACGCGGCCCGGGCTCGGGTCAGGGCACTCCGCTCGTTGCCCGGCGATCTGCAGCATGCATTGGCCGGCCTGCGTGAGCTGGGCATCGTACGGGTTCGCCCGCAGCGGACAGAGCAGATTTCATGGGTACGGCCAACCTCGGGCCGCAGGGGGCTGGCGTACACCACAGTTGCCCTCGACCAAGTAGTGGCCGCCGCCCACCGGCACGGCGGTACGGTGAACGACGTCGTACTCGGCGCGATCACCGGGGCGATGGTGACAGTGCTGAGGGCTCGAGGCGAGTATCCCCGGCAGCTGGTCGTCTCGGTGCCGGTTTCCGGCCGCCCGTCGGCCGGGCCCGATCGGCTGGGAAACAGCACCGGTATACGGCCGATCGCGGTCCCGGCCATCGCGGACGACGAGGGCCGGCTCGCCGCGATCGTGGCCGCCACCCGCCAACAGCGCAGTTCGACGGTGCGCGCGGCGTCGGCCGGGCCACTCGGCGCCGTGTTCCGCACGCTGGCCCACACCGGCCTGCTGCGGGTGTTCATCGACCACCAGCGCCTCGTGCACACCTTCGAGACCAACCTGCGCGGCCCGGACGCCGCGCTACATCTGGCCGGCCACCGGATCGGTGAGCTGGTGCCGATGGTGGCCACCCCCGGCAACACAGGGGCCACGTTCGCAGCTCTGTCCTATGCCGGCGCGCTGACCGTCACCGTGATCGCCGATCCCGTCATCGCGCCCGAGTACGACGCACTCGCCGCGGCTGCGCATGAGGTCTTCACCGTCTTGGCGTCAGAGTCCATAGCTGGCCGCAAGAACCTCTACCAAGAGGCGCGTACGTGAATCAGCGGGGGTAGGTAAGGTTCGCCTGGCTGCCCGATTTCACGTAGATAGACTTTACCCGTTTTCTTGACAGACCCCCGCGCAGGCGCTTCGTCGCCCCCTTTCGACGTGCGGGAAGGTGACTACGGTGAGGAGCGGTGAGCTTCAGATACTCCTTTCACAACGGTTTCGGCTTGGTTCACCGTTGCCCGAGGTCCGCTGCGAGTTGACCTCGGATCACCTGGGCCCTCCTGTGGTTGTCGTCCTGGAGGCCGAACGCGGTGAGCGGTGGTGGTGGATGCGCTGGGATGCGTCGCTTCAAGAGGTCGTCTGTCTCGACGTCTGTGCGATCGTCGAACTCCCGGATCACGACGACTGCTTGTAGCCCATGGGACACGCCGGACCACACGGATTTGATCTGGCGCATTCCTGAAATGCGCCGTCGCGGGGCGTCGGCGAGACCCGGGGAACGAGCGTTGTCCTCCGCGTACTTCCTCCTTCACCGTGCTCAGCCTGAGGCGGCTGGGATCTGCACCCGGCCTCGGTCAGTACACCGTCAGCCCGTGATGCTGGAACTGATCGCGGACCCGGCACAACAGCGCCTCGTCCGGCGCGGGCGTGCCGGCGAGGGGGAACGGCAGGCCCAAGGCGGCGTACTTCTGGGCGCCGAGCCGGTGGAACGGCAAGACCTCGACGCGTTCGACAGTGGGCACGGAGGCCGCGATCGCGGCGACCGCGTCGACGTTGGCGGGGTCGTCGGTGAGGCCGGGGACGAGCACGAAGCGCACCCAGATGGGCATGCCCCGCTCGGCGAGGCGGTGGGCGAAGCGGACGGTGGGCGCGAGTCGTCCGGTGCGGGTGACGTCTCGGTACGTCACGGGGTCGCCGGACTTGATGTCGAGCAGCACCAGGTCGGTGGCGTCGAGCAGGGCATCGTCGGCGCGGTCGCCGAGGAAGCCGCTGGTGTCCAGAGCCGTGTGCAGCCGCAGCTCCTTGCAGCCACGCAGCACTTCGCGGGTGAACCCGGGCTGTTGCAGTGGTTCTCCACCGCTGATCGTGACGCCGCCATGGGCGACCTTGAGAAAGCGTTCGTAGCGGCGGATCTCGGTGAGCAGCTCGTCGGCGGTCCGTAGAGAGCCGTAGCGGCGATATTGAGTGTCGGGGCTGTGGCAGTACTGGCACCGCAGAGGGCAGCCGGCGAGGAACGCGACGAACCGGATGCCCGGCCCGTCCACCCCGGTCGAGAGGTCGAAGGAGTGGACCGAGCCGGTCACCGACGCCGTGACGAGGGGGGTCATCACAGCGATCCGTGGAAGGTGCGGGAGATGACGTCGCGCTGCTGCTCCGGGGTGAGTTTGACGAAGTTGACCGCGTAGCCGGAGACCCGGATGGTCAGCTGCGGGTAGTTCTCCGGGTGTGCCATGGCATCCTCGAGGGTGGCCCGGTCGAGCACGTTGACGTTCATGTGGAAGCCGCGACCGTCGGTGTAACCGTCGAGCACACCGGCGAGGTTCGTGATCCGCTCGTCGCGAGAGTGGCCGAGACCGTCCGGCGTGACGGTGATGGTCAATGAGATACCGTCGCGGGCCGCACGGTAGGGCAGTTTCGCGACCGACAGCGCGGCGGCGACCATGCCGTGCTTGTCGCGGCCGTTCATCGGGTTGGCTCCCGGCGCGAAGGGATCGCCGGCGCGGCGGCCGTCGGGCGTGTTGCCGGTGTTCTTGCCGTAGACGACGTTCGAGGTGATGGTCAGGACCGACAGTGAAGGCTCGGCCCCGCGGTAGGTGGGCTGCCGGCGGATCTTGGCCATGAACCGCTCGACGAGGTCGACGGCGATGGCGTCGGCGCGGTCGTCGTTGTTGCCGAACGTCGGGAAGTCGCCGTCGACGGCGTAGTCGACGGCCAGCCCGTTCCCGTCGCGGAGCACTTTGACGTATGCGTGTTTGATGGCGCGGAGGCTGTCGGCGGCGACCGACAGGCCGGCGATGCCGGTGGCCAGGAAGCGGTGCACGGGGTAGTCGTGCAGGGCCATCTCGAGGCGTTCGTAGGCGTACTTGTCGTGCATGTAATGAATGACGTTGAGGGCGTCGACGTAGGTCTCGGCGAGCCAGTCGAGCGTCTTGTCGTACGCGGCGAGGACAGTCTCGTAGTCGAGGATGTCGTCGGTGATCGGCGTGCCCGCGAAAACCTGGTAGCCAGTCAGCTCGTCGCGGCCGCCGTTGATGGCGTACAGCAGGGCCTTGGCCAGGTTGGCTCGGGCGCCGAAGAACTGCATGTCCTTGCCGACGCGCATGGCCGAGACGCAGCAGGCGATCGCGGTGTCGTCGCTGTAGGCGGGGCGGATCAGTTCGTCGTTCTCGTACTGGATGGAGCTGGTGTCGATCGAGACCTGGGCGCAGAACCGCTTGAAGCCCTCGGGCAGGGCCGGCGACCATAGAACCGTCAGGTTCGGCTCCGGTGCGGGGCCGAGGTTGTAGAGCGTCTGCAGGTACCGGAAGCTGGTGCGGGTCACCAGCGGGCGCCCGTCGCAGCCGATGCCGCCCAGCGACTCGGTCACCCAGGTCGGGTCACCCGAGAAAAGCTCGTCGTACGAAGGTGTGCGCAGGAACCGGATGATGCGCAGCTTGATGACGAAGTCGTCGACGAGCTCCTGGGCCTGCTGCTCGGTGAGCCGTCCTTCGGCGATGTCGCGCTGCAGGTAGATGTCGACGAACGAAGCGGTGCGGCCCAGCGACATCGCGGCGCCGTTCTGCTCCTTGGTGGCGGCCAGATAGGCGAAGTACAGCCACTGGATGGCCTCGCGGCCGGTGGTGGCCGGGCCGGAGATATCGTAGCCGTACCGGTCGGCCATGAAGCGCAGCTCCTCGAGCGCGCGGATCTGCTCGGCCAGCTCCTCCCGGTCGCGGATCACATCCTCCGACGACAACCGGTCGTCCAGCGAGGCCTTGAGGGTCCGGCGCTCCTCGATCAGCCGGTCCACCCCGTAGAGGGCGACGCGCCGGTAGTCGCCGATGATGCGGCCGCGGCCGTACGCATCGGGCAGCCCGGTGATGATGTGCGAGCGCCGGGCGGCCTTGACATCGGCCGGGTAGGCGTCGAACACACCGTCGTTGTGGGTCTTGCGGTACTGGCTGAAGATCGTCTTCACGTGCGGGTCGAGCTCGAATCCGTACGCGGCCAGGCCGTTCTCCACCATCCGCAGGCCGCCGTTGGGCATGATCGCCCGGCGCAGCGGCGCGCTGGTCTGCAGGCCCACGATGAGCTCGTGGTCGCGGTCGATGTATCCGAGACGGCCGGGACCGTCCGGGACCTCCAGGTGCAGGCGCGATCTCGTCGGCCCTGGAGATGGTCAGGGGATCAGGACGAGCCGTGCGGGGACCCGGCTGGCGAGGACGTCCTCGATGGCCTCGTTGATCTGAGTGAGAGGGCGGGTCTCGTAGAACACCTTGGTACGGCCCGCTGCGTGCAACCGGAACACCTCGGCCAGGTCGGCGCGGGTGCCGACGATCGAACCGATCACCGAGATACCCTTGAGGACAGTTTGGAAGATCGGTAGCGACATGGCGTTGTCCTTGGGTAGCGACACCAGGATCAGCCGGCCGCCGCGGCGCAAGGAAGCGTGCGCCTGCTCGAGCACCTTCGGATCGGCTGCAAGCACCACGGCGACGTCGGCGCCGCCGAGAGCTTCGATCGCGGCGACCGGATCGGTGGTGGCGGCGTTGATGACGTGGGCGGCGCCGAGGTTCTTGGCGAGCTGCAACTTCTCCTCGGTGACGTCGACCGCGATGGTTTCACCACCGAAGATCTGGGCGTACTGCTGGGCGAGGTGGCCGAGCCCGCCGACGCCGAAGATGGCGACGCGGTCGCCAGGGGTGACGCCGCCGACCTTGACGGCTTTGTAGGTGGTGACGCCGGCGCAGGTAAGCGGGGCAGCCTCGGCCGGGTCGATGCCGTCCGGCACCGCGACGGCGAAGCGAGCGTCGGCGATCAGGTATTCCGCGTGGCCGCCGTCGATCGCGTAGCCGGTGTTGAGCTGCGATTCGCATAGCGTCTCCCAGCCGGAGATGCAGTATTCGCAGCTGCCGCAGGCGTGTCCCAGCCACGGGATGGCGACGCGGTCGCCAACCTGGTGCGGGGTGACGTTGGGCCCGACTTTGTCGACGATGCCTACGCCTTCGTGGCCCGGGATGAACGGGGGAGCGGGTTTGACCGGCCAGTCGCCGCAGGCGGCATGGATGTCGGTGTGGCAGAGGCCGCTGGCCTCGACGCGGACCTGAATCTGACCGGGACCGGGCTCTGGCAGCGGGACGTCCTTGACCACGACAGGGTCAGTGAAGCTGGTGACGACGGCGGCGCGCATGATGTGTTCTCCTCCCACCTTCGGTGCTGGCCCAAGCGTCGAACACCGTCGGATCTACCGATAGTGCGCCATGATGGAACCATCGTCGGGGCCCTTTGCATTTTCGACAACGGCCGCCGTCGCATCGAAGCAGAGAAAACCCGACGCTATCTCGAACGGATCGCTCGGCGTGTCGACGCCGAGACGGGCCTGCGTCATCTTCTTGCGACTCGATCACCGCTGGACATCATCGACGTGAACGATGTCGTAGCCACGGTCTCTCACGAGATCCGTACACCGCTGACGGCGATCCGGGGCTACGCCGAGATGCTCGCCGACACGTCCCTCGCCTCGGCGTACGTCAGTCAGCTGGCCGCGATCGATCGTAACTCGTTACGCCTCTGCCGGACCGTCGACACCTTGTTGCGTGCGCTCAACCAGCAGCGCAACAAGCCGGCCGGGAACCGCCAGGTCGTCGATCTGGCCACGCTGGCCAAGGCGGCGGCGGCTGAGGTCGGCCCTTCGAACTCTCGCATTCGGTACGAGATGCCGGCTCGTCCGATCGAGGTGTATGCCGATCGGCGGCTTCTTGAGGTGGCCGTCGGGCACCTGCTGAGCAACGCGCTCAACTTCAGCGACGTGGACCAGCCGGTGACCGTGACGATCGGCGATCGTCACGGGCCGGCCATTCAGGTCCACGACAACGGTCCAGGCCTCGACGAAAGCGAGTTGAGCAGGCTCGGCGCCCCGTTCTTCCGCGGGACTTACGCTCATCGCCACGAGTTGCCGGGTGTCGGCTTAGGGCTCGCCGTGACCGAGCACATCGTCCGTGCGCAGGGCGCCAGCCTTCACTTCTCCAGCCCGCCCGGTGGTGGGCTCACCGCGCAGATCCTGTTCTCCTGACAACCGGACACTTCGCCGGTGACCGCCGGCCGACAGGTCATCTGCCCCTATCGGCTGTCCGACTGGACGGCCTCACAGGCGGCCCGTCCGGACTCGAGGCGGGCGATCGGCACGCGGAACGGCGAGCAGGACACGTAGTCGAGGCCCGCGTCGTGGAAGAATCGTACCGAGGTGGGGTCGCCGCCGTGCTCACCGCAGACGCCGACGATCAGGTCCGGGCGCGCTGCGCGTCCCCGTTCGACGGCGATGCGGACGAGTTCACCGACGCCGTCGCTGTCGATGGTCTCGAACGGTGACGCCGCGAAGATGCCGAGGCCGAGGTAGCGGCCGAAGAACGCGCCCTCGACGTCGTCGCGGGAGAAGCCCCACGTCATCTGGGTCAGGTCGTTGGTGCCGAACGAGAAGAACTCGGCCGCGCCGGCGATCTGGCCCGCGGTCAGCGCGGCTCGCGGCACTTCGATCATGGTGCCGATCCGGATCGGCGGCGCGCCGGGCACACTGGCCAGCACCGCTTCTGCCTCGGCGCGTACCGTCTCGAGTTCCTGCACGGCACCCACCAGCGGGACCATGATCTCCGGCCGTGGGTCGCCGCCTGCGGCAACCCGTGCGGCGGCGGCCTCGGCGATCGCGCGGACCTGCATGGCGAACAGGCCGGGGATCACCAGGCCGAGGCGGACCCCACGCAGGCCGAGCATCGGGTTCTGCTCGTGCATCCGGCGCACGGCCGTGAGCAGCGTGCCGTCGCGACCGGGATCTTGACCGAGTGCCTCGGCGCGGGCGACCCGCGCGGTCAGCTCCTCCAGCGGCGGCAGGAACTCGTGCAGCGGCGGGTCGATCAGCCGCACGGTGACCGGCAGGCCGTCCATGGCGGTGAACAGCTCCTCGAAGTCGGCGCGTTGCAGCGGCAGCAGCTCGGCCAGGGCGCCGTCGTCGCCGAGGATCAACCGCTCGATCAGTACGCGGCGGTCGCCGAGGAACATGTGCTCGGTCCGGCACAGCCCCACACCGGTGGCGCCGAAGCGGCGGGCGCGGGCGGCATCGGCGCCGGTGTCGGCGTTCGCGTGCACGGCGAGCCGCGCCGTGTGGTCCGCGTGGATCATGAGCCGTTCCACCGCGGCGAGCAGGGGGTCGCCGTGGGCGGTGAGCTCGCCTTCGAAGTAGCGCACGACGGGGGAGGGCCGTACGGCGACGGCGCCGGGGTACACCTTGCCGGTGGTGCCGTCGAGGGAGATCACGTCCCCGGCGTGCAGCGTGCGTCCGGCCACGGTGACCGAGTCGTCGTCGATGACGAGTTCCTCGGCGCCGCAGACGCAGGTCTTGCCCATGCCGCGCGCGACGACGGCGGCGTGCGAGGTCTTGCCGCCACGCGAGGTGAGGATGCCCTGGGCGGCGATCATGCCGGGCAGGTCGTCGGGATTGGTCTCCCGGCGCACCAGGATGACCGGCTCGGTCGCAGCGGCTGCGGCCTCGGAGTCGAAGACGATCGCGCCGACGGCCGCGCCCGGTGAGGCCGGCACGCCGGTGGTCAGCGGCTCGGGTGCGGCGGCGGTGTCGAAGCTGGGAAACATCAGCTGGGCCAGCTGTTCGCCGGTGACGCGCTGCAGGGCCTCGTCGAGGGTGATGGTGCCCTCGTCGACGAGCTGGGCGGCGATGACGAACGCGGCGGCCGGGGTGCGCTTGCCGACGCGGGTCTGCAGCATCCACAGCTTGCCGTTCTCAATGGTGAACTCGATGTCGCACAGGTCGCGGTAGCGCTGCTCGAGCCGCTGCATGATCGAGAGCAGCTGCCGGTGGCTCGCCGGGTCGATGGTGGCGAGCTCGGCGAGGCTCATCGTGTTGCGGATGCCGGCGACGACGTCCTCGCCCTGGGCGTTGCGCAGGTAGTCGCCGTAGACGCCGCGCCGTCCGGTGGCCGGGTCGCGGGTGAAGGCGACGCCGGTGCCGGAGTCCTCGCCGCGGTTGCCGAAAACCATCGCCATCACGTTGACCGCGGTGCCCAAGTCCTGCGGGATGCGTTCCTGTCGCCGGTAGAGGGTAGCGCGCTCGGCGTTCCACGACCGGAACACCGCGCCGATCGCGAGGAACAGCTGCTCGTGCGACGCCTGCGGAAAGTCACGGCCGGTGTGGGCGTGGAAGACCTTCTTGTACGCGAGGACGAGGTCTTGCAGCTGGGCCACGCTCAGGTCGGCGCCGATGCCGCCGGCTGCCGCGAGCTCGTCGTCGAACGCCTCACCGGGCACGTCGAAGACGGTCTTGCCGAACATCTGGATCAGGCGCCGGTAGGAATCCCAGGCGAAGCGCTCGTCCCCGGTCTGCCGGCCGAGGCCGGCGACGCTCGTATCGCTCAGGCCGATGTCGAGGATGGTCTCCATCATCCCGGGCATGGAGAACTTGGCGCCGGAGCGTACGGAGAGCAGCAGCGGATCCTCGGGGTCGCCGAAGGTCTTGCCGATCTGGTTCTGCACCATCCGCAGGTGATGCTCGACCTCGCCCAGGAGGCCGGTGGGCATCGTGCCGGTGCGCAGGTATTCGCGGCAGGCGTCGGTGGTGACGGTGAAGCCGGGCGGCACCGGCAGACCCATCCGGGTCATCTCGGCCAGGTTGGCGCCCTTGCCACCGAGCAGGTCTTTGAGGTCCTTGTTGCCCTCGACGAAGTCGTAGACGTATCTGGTCACGGCCTTACTCCTCGCTGTCTCGGCGGTGGCTCCTTCCTTGTTGGTAAGCCGTGCGGGTGGTCGGGTTGTAGGGCCGGACGTCCCGATCCGACGGGCTCCCTCGCTTCTCCTGTTGCGCTCCCGCGACAGGGCCGGATGTCCCTACCCCTTCGGCAGTTGGACGACGAGCGTGGAGGGGACGACAC